>DATHIG010000337.1:0-4612 GCA_035490035.1 Actinomycetes bacterium | reverse complement strand
GGCTGCTGGTGGACCAGGAGGCCGTGCAGGGGCGGGTGGCGGAGCTCGGGGCCGAGTTGCGGGCCGACTACCAGGGGGTTGAGCCGATCCTGGTGTCGGTGCTGCGGGGTGGGGTGGTGTTCCTGGCCGACCTGGTGCGGGCGGCGGCCATGCCGTGCCTGGTGGACTTCATGGCGATCTCCCGGTTCGACGCGTCGGAGGACACCGGGGTGGTCCGGATCGAGAAGGACCTCGACCTGGACCTGTCCGGCGCGCACGTGCTGGTCGTCGAGGACATCGTGGACACCGGGCTGACCCTGACCTACCTGCTGCGGGTGCTGGCCGCCCGCGGGCCGGTCAGCCTGCGGGTCTGTGCCCTGCTGGACAAGCGCGCCCGGCGCATCGTCGACGTCCCCCTGTCCTACGTGGGGTTCGAGGTGCCAGACGTGTTCCTGGTCGGCTACGGCCTCGACCTGGACGAGCGCGAGCGGGGAAGACGCGACCTCCTGGCGATCGACGATCTGGCGGCGGTCCGCCACGATCCGGGCCTGCTCGACCTTCCGACCAGCGCGGATGGGACCTGGAGGCCGACCGGTCAGTGAAGGTTGGAGGCATGCAACCTTCGCTCGGTATGTCGCATCGGCTCGGGGCGTCTGATAGCCTCGGGCCGTGCAGCAAGCGCCCGGCCGGGCGCCAGGAACCTTCGACGCCCGAGGGGGTTTCGCGTTGGTCGAGCTGACCCTCGTCGGCGTCAGGATCGAGCTTCCAACCCAGACGCCGATCGTGCTCCTCAAGGAGCGCGACGGTGAGCGCTTCCTCCCGATCTGGATCGGCAACGTCGAGGCGACCGCCATCGCCTTCGCGCTCCAAGGCGTGGCCACCCAGCGTCCGCTCACCCACGACCTGCTCAAGAACCTGCTGGACGAGCTGGTGGTGTCCATCGAGCGGGTGGTGATCACCGAGCTCAAGGAAGGCACCTTCTACGCCACCATCGAGCTGCGGCAGAACGGCTCCAAGTTCTCGGTGTCGAGCCGGCCCAGCGACGCGATCGCCCTCGCGGTGCGGGCCAACACGCCCATCTACGCCGAGGAGGACGTGCTCAGCGAGGCCTCCATCCTCATCAAGAGCGACGACGAGGAGCGCGAGGTGGAGAAGTTCCGCGAGTTCCTCGACCAGGTGAGCCCGGAGGATTTCGAGTAGGTCTGGGTGGGTTTCACCCTCTGCTGGAGGTCGAGAGATCGCAGGTCGGTAACGGTGCGCTCCCCTCGTTGACGCGGCCGACCAGGACCCCTAGGCTGGACGTCACATCGTTGTAATTCTACGCCGGGTCCGGCAAGGAGGAACTGGATGGCCGCGCGCTCCTCCCCGGCGCCACCGGAGCCGGGCTTCCGCGGCCCCACCGTCATCAAGCTGGTCGGCATCACCTATCGGCAGCTCGACTACTGGGCCAGGACCGGCCTGGTCACGCCGTCGGTGCGGGCGGCGGACGGGTCGGGCACCCAGCGGCTGTACAGCTTCACCGACGTCGTCGAGCTGCGGATCATCAAGCGCCTGCTGGACGCCGGCGTCTCCCTGCGCCAGATCCGCGACGCGATCGGCTACCTTCGAACGGAATCCGGGGGCAAGCCGCTCAGCGACGTCACCCTGATGTCGGACGGCCACCGCATCTACGCCTGCCACTCCGGCGAGGAGATCGTGGACGTCCTCTCCCACGGCCAGGCCGTGTTCGGCATCGCCGTCGGGCGGGTCTGGGCCGACACCGAGGGCGACCTCGCCCATCTGCCCGGCGACCAGCCGGCCGCCGAGGGGACGGCGACGGCAGCACCCGCTGGAATGCCGGCTGCCGGATCGCCGCCCGCGCCTCGGGCGGACGCGCCCCAGGCAGCCGTCGCCGAGGCGGCCGGCGGTCTCCCGCCCCGAGCCGCGCCCCCGGGGACCCGAGGCTAGCGGCGGCCATGGCCACCAGCGCGGAAGCGACTCGGCCGGCCGACCAGATCACCTTCGCGCACAACTCCGAGCGCCAGTTCGCGCGCCTGCTCGACTTCTACCGCGTCGAGTGGGAGTACGAGCCGACCGCCTTCCCGATCGAGTGGGGCCCCGCCGGCGAGCCGGTCCAGCAGTTCCGGCCCGACTTCTACCTGCCCGGGTTCCGGCTCTACATCGAGATCACCACGCTCAACCAGCGGCTGGTGACCAAGAAGAACCGCAAGGTGCGACGACTGCGCGAGCTCTATCCCGACGTCCGCATCAAGGTCCTCTACCAGCGCGACTACCTGTCGCTGCTGGCCAAGTACGGCCTGGAGCCCCCGAGCCAGATGGCCGGCCCGGGGAGGACCCCCGGCCCGATCACCGGGCCGGGGCCGGTGGTGGCCGGCGCCGGCCCGGAAGCCAGCGGCGCAGCCGCCGGCCTGGCGGAGGCGGCGTGGGGTGGAGGAGGGCGGCGCTGGGGTGCGGCCGAGCGGGCGCGGGCGGCCGGGCGGCCGAGGGTGGTGCCGGAACCGCCCCAGGCGGCACCGCTGCCGGCCGATCCCGAGCTCGTGCGACTCGCCCAGGTGCCGCTGCCGGCCGAGCGGGCCCGGCAGAGGGCGCCAGCGGCCAAGCGGGCCGGCTGATCGCGCCCGGCGTTGCGGCGGCTCGGAGGGCGGTGGTTCAATCGCCGCGCCCTGGCCGGCCCCTGGCCGCCAGAACCTTGTAGATAAGACTCTAAGTAGACAAATCTCTACGTCGATCCCACGGGGGAGGCGCCGGCCGCACGCCGCCGGCGCCGGGTGGGGCCGCGTGGTCAGGAAGGGGAGCGGTTGAGCTACCAGCCCCACACCAGTGAGGACGTCAGGCGGATGCTGGACACCCTTGGGCTCGACGACGTCGACCAACTCTTCCAGCCCATCCCCTCCGACCTGCGGGCCCCGGCCGACCTCGACCTGCCCCGGCCCCACGCCGAGCAGGAGGTGGCCGCCGAGCTCGGCCGGCTGGCCGCACGCAACCGGCACCTGGACGAGCTGACCTGCTTCCTCGGCGCCGGCGTGTACGACCATTACGTGCCGGCCGCCGTCTGGTATCTGGCCGGCCGGGGCGAGTTCGCCACCTCCTACACCCCCTACCAGCCGGAGATGAGCCAGGGCGTGCTCCAGGCCCTGTTCGAGTACCAGACGCTGATCAGCGAGCTGACCGGCCTTGAGGTCTCCAACGCCTCGCTGTACGACGGCGCCTCGGCGGTGGCCGAGGCCGCCAGCATGGCGGTCGCGGCCACCCGTCGCGGCGAGCTGCTGGTCAGCGCGGCGGTCGCCCCGCGGGTGCGCGAGCTGCTGGAGACCTACAGCCAGGGACTGGACATCAAGCTGGTCGAGATCGGCGCCCTTGACGGCCAGACCGACCTGGAGGAGGTGCGCGGCAAGGCCGGCGATCAGACCGCCGCCGTGCTGCTCGCCCAGCCCAACTTCTTCGGCGTGGTCGAGGACGTGGCGGCCGCGGCCGAGCTCGCCAGCGGGGTCGGGGCCCGGCTGCTGGTCAGCTTCGACCCGCTCACCGCCGGCGTGCTGGAGCCGCCCGGCCGGCTCGGCGCCGACATCGTGGTCGGCGAGGGCCAGGGGCTCGGCAACCACCCCAACTTCGGCGGGCCGGCCTTCGGGTTCCTGGCCTGCCGGCCTGAGGATGTGCGGCGGCTGCCCGGCCGGCTGGTCGGGGAGACCCTCGACACCGCCGGGCGGCGGGCCTTCGTGCTCACCCTCCAGGCCCGCGAGCAGCACATCCGCCGCGAGAAGGCGACCAGCAACATCTGCACCAACCAGACCCTGAACGCCATCGCGGCCGCCGTGTACCTCAGCTGGCTCGGACCGCAGGGGCTGGAGGAGGTGGGGCAGCTGTGCCTGCGGGCGGCCAGGTACGCGGCCGACCGGCTGGCCCGGGTCCCCGGGGTCCGGCTGGCCTTCCCCGAGCAGCCGTTCGTCAAGGAGTTCGTGGTCCGGCTGCCGGCCGACCCGGCCGAGGTCAGCCGCCGCCTGGTCGACCACGGCCTGCTCGCCGGCCTCCCCCTGGCCGGCCTGGCCCCAGGCCTGGAGGACGGCCTGCTGGTCGCGGTGACCGAGCGCCGGACCAAGGCCGACGTCGACCGCCTGGCCGCCGCCCTGGCCACCGTCCTGGCCGACCTGGACGCCGACCGGGCCGAAGGCGCGGGCGCGGGCCATGGGCGGCGCGAGGGAGAGGAGGTGGCCCGGTGACCGGCGCCACCAACGACAACGGCGGGACCGGCGCCACCAACGGCAACGGCGGGACCGGGACGGCCGCCACCGGGAACGGCGGCACCGGCCGTGCGGCCTTCGAGACGGTGCCGTGGGCGGCTGGTGGGTTTGAGGGGGAACCGGAGCGGCTGGTGTTCGAGCGGTCGTCGCCGGGACGGCGGGCGTCGAGCTTCCCCGATGCCGGAGCGCTGCCCGCGGTCGACCTGGACCAGGCGCTGCCGGCGGGCTTCCGGCGGACCGAGCCGGTGCGGCTGCCGGAGGTATCCGAGCGCGACCTGGTGCGGCACTACACGCGGCTGGCGCACCGGAACTACGCGGTCGACCTCGGCTTCTACCCGCTGGGTTCCTGCACCATGAAGTACAACCCGAAGGTCGCCGAGGCGGCGGCCGCGCTC
>DATHIG010000336.1:0-19043 GCA_035490035.1 Actinomycetes bacterium | reverse complement strand
GTTCATGGCGGCCGGCCTGCTCGCGGGGACCACCACCGAGACGCCCGTCCCTGTCGGCAACCCGTTCGGGCTGGCCGGGGTGGCCCTCACGGTCGCGACGGCGATCGCCTACACCGGGTTGGCGTTGCACTTCGTCAGCCTGCCGGCCGCACTGGTCTCGCTGGTCCTGCGCTTCCGGGCCTCCCGCGGGGTGGAGCGCCAGCAGCTGCGCTGGGTCGCCGCCGGCGCCACCGCCGCTGTGGCCCTGCTGCTGGTGCCATTGAGCGTGCTCGGGGGCGGCTGGAAGGATGCCGTTGCGGTGCTGTGCGTGCCCGTCTCGGTGGCGGTGGCGGTGCTGCGCTACCGGCTGTGGGAGCTCGACCGGCTGGTCAGCCGCACCGTCACCTATGCCCTGGTCACCGCCCTGCTGGTGCTGCCCTATCTGCTGATCCTGCCGGCCACCATCCGCGTGGCCGGTGGCTCCGGCAGCCTGGCGGTGGCCGCCCTGACCCTTGCCGCCGCGGCCGCCTTCTCCCCGCTGCGCCGCCGGGTCCAGGACCTGGTCGACCGGCGCTTCAACCGTCGCCGCTACGACGCCGCCCGCACCGTGGACGCCTTCGCGGTCCGGCTGCGCGACCAGGTCGACCTGGACGCCCTGCACGCCGAGCTGCTGGCCGTGGTCGACCAGACCATGCAGCCGACCCAGGCGTCCCTCTGGTTGCGCCCCGCGACCCCGCGGTAGTCGCAGCGGCACCACGGCCAGCTCCCGGGGGGAAACCCCCGGCCAGAGAGGGGTAGTAGCCGCGTTCCGCGCGGCCTGCCTGGTCCGTAGTGTGACCTTCCGAGCTGGCAAAGGGAGGTTGCACATGATCGAGGCTCGCGGGCTCAGCAAACGCTACGGCGCCACCGTCGCCGTCGACGCGCTCAGCTTCGACGTGAGGCCGGGCATCGTGACCGGGTTCCTCGGGCCGAACGGCTCTGGCAAGTCCACCACCATGCGAATGGTTCTTGGCCTGGACGCGCCGGACGCCGGGCAGGCGCGGATCGGCGGACGCCGGTACCGCGAGCTGCGCTGGCCGCTACGCGAGGTCGGGGCGCTGCTGGAGGCCAGGGCGTTTCATCCGGGCCGCAGCGCCCGCGCCCACCTGAGCGCGCTGGCGGCCAGCAACGGCATCCCGCGGTCCCGGGTGGAGGAGGTGCTCGGCTTCGTCGGCCTGGCCGACGCTGCCGGCCGGCAGGCGGGGAAGTTCTCGCTCGGCATGGGCCAGCGGCTCGGCATCGCCGCCGCGCTGCTCGGCGACCCTGGGGTGCTGCTGCTGGACGAGCCGGTCAACGGCCTGGATCCCGAGGGGATCCGCTGGATCCGCGGCCTGCTGCGGTCGCTGGCGGCGCAGGGCCGCACCGTGTTCGTCTCCAGCCACCTGATCGGCGAGATCGCCCGCACCGCCGACCATGTGGTGGTGATCGGCCGGGGGCGGCTGCTGGCGGACACGTCGGTGGCGGAGCTGTCGGCCCGCTCGGCGTCGCTGGAAGAGGCGTTCTTCGAGCTGACCTCCGGCAGCGCCCAGTACCGGGGGGCACTGGACTCCAAGGGGAGGACATCATGACCACCACCGCGGCAACCAACGGCCGGTACCGCTTCTCCCACGTGGCGCGGATGGAGTGGATCAAGCTGCGCAGCCTGCGCTCCACCTGGTGGGTGCTGGCGGTCACCGTCGCCGGCGCGGTCGGCATCGCGGTCGCCGTGGGCGTCAACACCGAGGACGCGGCCGCCGACCTGACCAACAACGCGCTCGCCGGCATCTCCCTCGGCCTGCTGCTGATCGGCGTCCTTGGCGTGCTCATGATGACCGGCGAGCACTCCTCCGGGATGGTCCGGGCGACGCTGGCCGCGATCCCGAACCGGCCGCTGGTGCTGGCCGCGAAGGCGGCGGTGCTCGGCGTGGTGGCGCTGGCGGTCGGGGAGGCCGCCGGGTTCATCGCCTTCTTCGCCGGGGGGATCGCCCTGCCCGGCGGGATCCCGGCGCCCGGGCTCGGCCAGCCCGGTGTGCTGCGGGCGGTGGTGCTGACCGGGGCGGGCTTCTGCCTGGTCGGGCTGATTGGCCTCGGCCTTGGCGCCATCATCCGGCACACGCCGGCCGCCATCGCCGTGCTCGTCGGCGGCGTGTACGTCCTGGCGCAGCTTGTCGCCGCGTTCACCCAGACGCTCATGGCATACCTGCCGATCTCGATCGTCGCGAACTCGCTGACCGTGGTGAAGCCGATGACGGAGGACCAGGTCCACTTTCTGTCGCCGTGGACTGGGCTCGGCATGCTCTGCCTCTACGCGGCCACGACGCTCGGCATCGGCGCGTGGCTGCTCGCCAGGCGGGACGCCTGAGCGGGACAATGAGCGCATGGGCACCACCCATCCGGTGACCCCGATGATCGCGCTCGCCCGGGCGGCGCTGCGGGAGCCGTTCAGCCGCCGGGCGCGCCAGGAGCTGCTGTTCTGCCTCGTCGGAGCCCTGGTCGGCCTGGCCGTCCTGGCCGTCATCGTGGCGCTGCTCGTGCCCGGGACCGCCCGGTCGGTGGCCCGGGCGGGCGCGATCGTCGCGGTGCTGCTGCCGTTGACCCTGGCGACCGGCACGGCGCGGAGGCTCGGTGCGGCCCACCGTCGCCTGGCTGAGCGGCTGCTCGGCGAGCGGATCGCGCCGCCGCCGGCCCGCCCCCGCCGGGGCTGGCTCGGCCGGCTCGGCGTGGGGCTGCGCGACGGCCCCGGCTGGCGGGCCGTGGCGTACACGCTGCTGAAGCTGCCCATCGCCGTGGCCGAGCTCTACGCTGTCTTCCTCTGGGCCGACGGGCTGGCCAACCTGACCTACCCGTTCTGGTGGGGTTTGTTCCGCAACCACCCGCCCGGCGTGCGGTTGAGCCCGGTGCTGGTCGGCACCCCGTTCCCCGGCCGCGTGTTCCACGTCGGCACCTATCCCGGCACGTTCCTGGCCTTCGCGGCCGGCGCGGCGATGGTGCTCGCCGCCCCCTGGGTGACCAGGGCGGTCGTCTCGGCCGACCGCTGGCTCCTCCGAGGCCTGCTCGGCCCGGGCCGGCTCGCCGAACGGGTCCGCGACCTGGAGCAGAGCCGGGCGCTGGCGGTGGACGACTCCGCCGCGCTGCTGCGCCAGGTCGAACGCGACCTGCATGACGGCGCGCAGATCCGACTGGCCACGCTGGCGATGCACCTGGGCATGGCCAAGGAGAAGCTCGGCGACGGCGGCGACCCGCCGGACGTCACCGGGGCCCGCGAGCTGGTCGACGCCGCCCACCGGAGCGCCAAGGACGCCCTCGCCGAGCTGCGCGACCTGGCACGTGGCATCCACCCGCCGGTGCTCGACAACGGCCTGGCCGACGCGCTCGCCACCCTCGCCGCCCACAGTGCCATCCCGGTCGAGCTGGCCACCGACATCCCGGCCCGGCCCACGCCGGCGATCGAGACGATCGCCTACTTCTGCGCCGCCGAGCTGCTGGCCAACTCCGCCAAGCACAGCCTCGCCAACCGGATCGGCCTGCGGGCGACCGGACGGGACGGAATGCTCCTCCTCAGCGTCACCGACGACGGTGCCGGCGGGGCGGACCCCAACGGCAGCGGCCTGTCCGGGCTCGCGCAACGGGTCAGCACCGTGGACGGCCGCCTGGAGATCGCGAGCCCGCCTGGCGGACCGACACGGGTAACCGTCGAGCTGCCGCTGCGGGCGTGAGAGCATGCCGCTCATGCGGGTCGTGATCGCGGAGGACGCCGCCCTGATGCGAGCGGGACTCATCCGGCTCCTCGAGGACCGTGGCCACCAGGTGTGCGCCGCGGTGGCCGACGGCGACGCCCTGCTCGCCGCCGTGGCCGAGCACGGACCCGACGTTGCGGTGGTGGACATCCGCATGCCGCCGACCCACACCGACGAGGGGCTGCGCGCCGCCCTCGAGCTCCGCCGCCGGCATCCGGGGACCGGCGTGCTGGTGTTCTCCCAGTACATCGAGACCAGGTACGCGGCCCAGCTGCTGGAGGGCGGCGCCGCCGGCGTGGGCTACCTGCTCAAGGACCGGGTCGCCGACGTGGCCGAGTTCGCCGATGCCCTGGCCCGGGTCGCCGCCGGCGGCACCGCGCTCGATCCAGAGGTGGTCGTCCAGCTCCTCGCCGCCGGCCGTCACGCCCACGGCCTGGCCGCGCTGACCCCGCGCGAGCGCGAGGTGCTCACCCTGATGGCCGAGGGCCGCTCCAACGCCGGGATCGCGGCCGCCCTCGTCATCTCCGGCGGGGCGGTCGAGAAGCATGTGGCCAGCATCTTCGGCAAGCTCAGCCTGCCGCCCGCAGAAGGCGACAACCGCCGGGTGCTCGCGGTCCTGCGCTACCTCGGGTCCTGAGACGCGACCTCCAGAACCGGGCTGCTCATCCAGCGCCTCCCGCGTCGCCCGCCCTGAAGGCCCACGAACATGCCCAGCGTCGCGCCCCCGCGGCTGTCCTAGACTGCAGCATCGCCGCTCGCACCGTCACGAGGTAAGGCCAATGACGCGCTGGTCAGAGACCTATGTTCCGACACTCCGGGAAGACCCCGCCGACGCGGAGGCGGCCAGCCACCGCCTGCTGGTCCGGGCTGGCTTCATCCGCCAGCTGATGGCGGGCCACTACATGCTGCTCCCGCTCGCGGTGCGGGTCCGGGCCAAGATCATCGACGTCATCCGCGAGGAGATGCACCGCATCGGAGCGCAGGAGCTCATCCTGCCGGCGATGCATCCGGCCGAGATCTGGCAGCGGTCGGGCCGTTGGGACGCGATGGGCGAGGAGATGTTCCGCCTGCGCGACCGCAAGGGGGCCGACATCGCCCTCGGCATGACCCACGAGGAGATCTTCACCACCCTGGCGCTGGAGCTGCGCTCCTACCGGGACCTGCCGCAGCGCTGGTACCAGTTCCAGACCAAGTTCCGCGACGAGCCCCGGCCGAAGAGCGGGCTGATCCGTGCGCGGGAGTTCACCATGAAGGACTCCTACAGCTTCGATCCGGATGCCGCCGGCCTTGACCGCTCGTTCGACCTGCACCACGAGGCCTACCGGCGCAGCTTCGCCCGGCTGGGCATCCCGGCGATCCCGGTGCAGGCGTCCAGCGGCAGCATGGGCGGCAGTGCGTCGGTCGAGTTCATGTGCCCCTCAGACGCCGGCGAGGACCTGGTGGTCCGCTGCCAGGCCTGCGGGTACGCCGCCAACGTCGAGAAGGCGACCTCGGCCCTGGCCCCCATCCAGGACGGCCCTGGGCTGCCGGCCCCGGAGTCGTTCGCGACCCCGGGCGCCCGCACCATCCAGGATCTGGCCAGGGACTACGACGCTCCGGCGGACCGGCAGATCAAGACGCTCGTCTACCTGGTCGACGGGCAGCGAACCCTGGTCCTGCTGCGCGGGGACCACAGCCTGGTCGAGCAGAAGCTCTTCGACGCCACCGGCGCGAGGGAGGTGCGCCCCGCCAGCCCAGCCGAGATCGGTGCGGCGCTCGGCGCCTCCCCCGGCAGCCTCGGCGCGGTCGGCGTGCGCGACCTGCCGGTCATCGCCGACCTGGCGATCCGGGGCCGTCGCGGCATGTTCACCGGCGCCAACACCGACGACCTGCACCTCAGGGGCGTCGACGTCGGTCGCGACGTCCAGGTCGGGCGGTGGGCGGACCTGCGCGAGGTCACCGCCGGGGAGCCGTGCCCCGACTGCGGCCAGCGGCTCCAGGCCCTGCGCGCGATCGAGGTCGGCCACATCTTCAAGCTCGGCCACCGGTACGCCGAGGCGCTCGGCCTGTCGGTCCTCGGGCCCGACGGCAGCAAGATCACGCCCATCATGGGCAGCTACGGGATCGGAATCGAGCGGGCCATGGCCGCCATCGTCGAGTGCCATCACGACGCCGCCGGGATCGTCTGGCCGCTCGAGGTCGCACCCTTCACCGTCGCCATCGTCGTTCTCGACCCGGACGACCCTGACGTCCTGAAGGCCGTCGACGCGATCCGGGACGAGCTCGCGGTGGCCGGCACCGAGGTGATCATCGACGACCGCGACGAGCGTCCAGGGGTGAAGTTCCGCGACGTCGAGCTGGTCGGCATCCCCTACCGGATCACGGTCGGCGCTCGCGACCTCGCCAGCGGCACGGCCGAGCTCACCCGGCGCGACACCGGCGAGCGGCAGACCCTGCCGGTCGACGCCGTCGCCGACCGCGTGCTCGACCTCAGGAACGCCCCGGGAGGGCCTTGAGGAGGGCGCCCGCCTGCGACGCGAACAGGCGGGCGCCGAGACCGGTCAGGAGACGGTTGGCGGTCCGCATGGCCGAGGTGGCCTCGGGGTGGGCGAGGCGCACCAGGCAGCGGGCACGGCCGAACCGGGCGAGGGCGTGTTCGAGGACATGGCCGTAGGCCTCCCAACCCTCGGCGGCCGAGGCGTAGAGGTCGGCGGCCTGGTCCAGCTCGCCGGCGGTCTCGGCGAGGACGGCCTCGGCGGTGGTCGCGGCCAGCTGATAGCGGGTGGCGGTGGGCTGGGCGGTGGCGACCAGGTCGCGGGCCAGGGAGGGAGCGGCCTCTGCGGTCAGGCGGACCAGGTCGGCGAGGTGCTGGCCGCGGAAGCGCTGACCGCCGGCGCGGTCGGCGGTGATCTGGATCGCCTCCTCGACCAGGGCGAGGGCGGCGGGCCGGTGGCCGCTCGCGTGCTCCACCAGGGCGGCGTTGACCAGGGCGGGAACCAGCTGCTGGAGGTCGTCGATCTCCCTGGCCCTCGGCAGGACCCTGGTGGCGAGGTCCCGGGCGGCGGTCAGGTCGCCCTGCCAGACCAGCACCAGGGTGATGTAGCGCCGGCAACCGATGGCCAGGTAGTCGCCGCCATGGGCCAGGTCCCAGGCGATCGCCTCGTCGGCGAGGGGCACGGCCTCCTCCCAGCGGCCGAGGTCGAGCAGCGGCCCGAGGGTCGAGGCGCGCAGCCACATGGCGGCCTCGCTCAGCCCCCGCCGCTCGGCGAAGTCGACCCCGTCCTCGCACACCGCCATGGCGGCGCGGGGGCCCTCGACCAGCCAGACCGGCTCGGCCAGGTTGCTGTAGATCACCGCGGTGTCATAGCCCGACCCGAGCTCGAGGCCGAGCGCCAGCGCCGACCGGAGATCGTCCATCCCGCCGAAGTCACCGAGGTCGCAGCGGGCCATCCCGCGGGCGTCGAGGGCGCGGGGCCGGACCCTCGGCAGCCCGCCGAGGTCGTCGGCCAGCGCCAGCGCCCTGTCGGCCCAGTCGAGAGCCTCCCCGGCGTGGCCGGAGATGACCCGGTCGCCGGCCATCCGCACGTAGGCCGAGACCAGCTCCGGGCCGGGCGGCTCCCGCTCGAGCAGGTCGATGGCCTCGGTGAGCACGGCAGTGGCGCCGCGGGTGTCGCCCTGGTTCCAGCGCACGGTGGCGAGCCGGCCAAGGGTGGCGCCGAGGCCGCGGACATCGCCCCGGCGGCGCAGGTCCTCGATCGCCTCCTCGTAGGCGGCCACCGCCTCCGGGTAGTCGCCCGACTGGAACGCCGCCCGCCCGGTCCTGACCAGCAGGTGGGGGCGTTCGGGATCCTGGGGCTGGCCCAGCTCGACCGCCTGGCGGTAGTAGGCGCGGGCCCGGTCGAGGTCGAGGTTGATGGTCCGGTCCCCGGCCAGGACGAGGAAGCGCCGGGCCGGCTCCACCAGCCGGTCGATCTGCGCCTGCGGCTCCCTGGCGGCCCTGGCGTAGCCGAGCGCCTGGCCGTAGTGATGGGCGACCACCTCGGCCAGGTCGCCGACCCGTTCCCCGGCCACGGCCTCGACCCATTCGGCGACCGCCCGGTGCCTGCGGGCCCTGCCGGCCCGGGGGATCTGCGCGTAGGCGACGTCCCTGACCAGGGCGTGCCAGAACACGTACTCGTCCTGATCCTGGACCGACGAGGTGCTCGCTCGGCGCACGAGCTGCTTGCGCTCCAGCTCCCGCAGCCCGCTCCGGATCGCTTGGCCGCCGGCGCCGTCCATGGCGGCAACGGCCCCGGGCCAGAAGACCCGGCCGACCACGGCGGCGTCCTGGACCAGCGCCTTGACGTCGGGGGCGAGGGTGTCGAGGCGGGCCGCGATCAGGCCATGCACGGTGTCCGGGACCGGGATCTCGGGCGTCTCGGTGAGGCGGCCGTCGACCACCAGCCCCCGGTCGGCGAGCAGTCGCGCGAACTCCTCGGCGTACAGCGGGTTGCCGCCGGCCCGTTCCAGCAGCAATGCCTGCACCACGGCGGGCAGCACCGACCGGCCGACCAGGGCGGCAACCAGCCGGGCCGTCTCGAGGTCGGTCAAGGCCGGCAGCGCGATCCTGCTGGCGCGTGGGCTGTCCTCGCCCCATCCGGGGTTCCGCTCCAGCAGCTCGGGGCGGGCCGTGGCCACGATCAGCAGCGGCAGGCCGGTGCAGCGTTCGGCCAGGTGCGAGAGGAACTCGAGCATCGCCGGGTCGGCCCAGTGCAGGTCCTCCACCACCAGCACCAGCGGGTCGGAGGCGGCCATGACCTCGATGAACCGCCGCCAGGCGGCGAACAGCTCGGCCCGCTCCGGCTTGACCGCCTCGGGGTCGGCGATCCCGACCAGCGGGGCCAGCCGCGCCCGCAGCCACTCGCGCTCCGACGCTTCGGGGAGCAGGTCGGCGACGGCCGCCCGCAGCTTGCCGGTCACCTCGGCCGGGTTGTCGGACTCCAAGATCCCCGCCTGGGCCTTGACGATCTCGCCCAGCGCCCAGAAGGCGATCCCGTCGCCGTAGGGCAGGCAGCGGCCCTGCCGCCAGGTCACCAGCTCCGACCGGTGGTCGGCGACGGAGGCCAGCTCGCCGACGAAGCGGGACTTGCCGACCCCCGGCTCGCCCATGATGGTGACCAGCCGCACCGCCCGCTCGGTCAGGGTGTGCTCGAACAGCCCCCTGAGCAGGTCCAGCTCCGCCTCGCGGCCGACGAACGGGGTGCCGGGACGCCGGACGGCGTCGAGGCCGGTGCGGCTGCGGGCCCCGAGCAGCCGCCACACCGGCACCGGGTTCGCCTTGCCCTTGACCTGGACCGGAGCCAGCTCCTGGTAGTCGAACAGCCGGCTGGTCGCCCGGAAGGTTGCCTCCCCGACCACCACCCCGCCGACCGGGGCCACCCCCTGCAGCCGCGAGGCGGTGTTGACCACGTCGCCGACGACGCCCTCGGTCTGCTCGTCGGCGACGTGGCGGACCAGGGCCTGCCCGGTGGTGATGGCGATGCGGACCGCGAGGTCGAGGCTGGGGTGGGCCTGGTTCAGCTCCTGGATGGCGGCCAGCATGCCGAGGGCGCAGCGGACCGCCCGCTCGGGGTCGTCCCCGTGGGCCAGCGGAGCGCCGAACACGGCCATGACCCCGTCGCCGATGAACTTGTCCAAGGTGCCGCCGAGGCGCTCGATCTCGGCCCGCTGGCGGGCGTGGTACGGGCGCAGGAGCGCCCCGACGTCTTCAGGGTCGGCCTGGTCGGAGCGGGCGGTGAAGTCGACCAGGTCGCAGAACAGCACCGTGACCAGGCGCCGTTCCTCGGCGGGGGCCCGGCTCGGTGTGGTGAGAGAAGCCCCGCAGGCCCCGCAGAACCGGAAGCCCCCCGGGTTGTCCTGCCCGCAAACTGCGCAGCGCGGCATGAAGGGAGTCTACGGGCTGTGGAAACCCCCTTGCCGCTGGACCCAGGCTCGAGGGACCTGCCGCTGGCCAGGAGGGCCGCGGGATCGGCGAGCCGGGTCAGGCAGCTGGACTGATCGTCAGGCGGTCGGGGTGGTGGGGGCTGGGGCTTCGTGCCAGATGCCCTCGTCGAGCTCGGCCTTGCGCTGGTTGCGGCGCAGGGCGTAGGCCGCCCCGCCGGCCAGGGCCAGCAGCACCGCCAGCTTGCGGCCTCGGCGCGAGCGGTGCCCGTGCTCCACCTCGTGGTTGTGCTCGGGAACCTGGTCCTCGCTGCGGCGCTTGCGGCCCATTGCTCCTCCTCCGACGCGGTTTCCGGCTTGGCGGGGGGCAAGTCTAGCCCGCCGGCCACCCCGGCGTCGGGTCATCGGCGAGGAGGTTCAGGCGAGGTCGAACTCCCCGCCGCGCACGCCCCCGACGAAGGCCTCCCACTCACGCGGCGTGAAGAGCAGCACAGGGCCGCCCTTGTCCTTGGCGTCACGGACGGCGATCCGGCCATCGAGAAGGGCCACCTCGACGCAACCGTTGAGGTCGCAGAGGGTGCTCGTTCGCCATTCGGCACCGGTCAGGTCCAGCATTCGGGCTCCCCAGTTCGTGCGGCGCATCGTCGGCTGGCATTTAGCCGGGCTGGTCTAACGGCCCGCTAATCTCGCGTGCCGACCTCGGGTCGACCTGGCCGACCCCGGGGGGCTAGGGGTGGCGGCTCTCGGCGAGGATCGTGGTGGCCATCGCACGAGCGCTGGCGGCGATGCCTGGCTGGCGGTCCACCACGGCGACGGTCATGGCACCGTCGATCAGCGTGTGCAGTTGCAGGGCCGCGCCAGCCGGATGGGTCGAGCCGGACGCCCTGGCCGTGTCCTCGAGCAGCTGCCGCATCGCCGTCCGGTGCCCGGCAATCGCCCGCTGGGCAGGATGGCCGGGCTTGCCGCGAAGCTCGGTGGCCGCGTTGGTGGCATACGAGCCGCGAAAGCCCTCGGCGGCGAACCACTTCTCGAGCGCGTCCCACAGGCCGGCCAGGCGCGCGCCAGGCTGGTCGCCGCAGCGCTCGACCTCGTCCCGCAGCCAGCCGAGCCATTGGCCGCTCCACCGGTCCAGGGTCGCCGTCACCAGCTCGTCCTTGCCGCCGAAATGACGGTAGACCGTCATGGGGGCGACGTCGGCTTCGGCGATGACACGGTCGACGCCGGTGGCGAGGATGCCCTCTTCGTAGAAGAGCCGGGTCGCCGCGGCGAGGATCCGTTCGCGTGGCTTGGAAACCGCCATGGCGGCGCTCCTCTCCGGCCCGACTAAGGTAGAGAATGGTCTCTATCGAGAAGTCTGCAGGAACCCGACGAATGATGCAAGTATGCAGAATGCACCCATGCGTGTGACATACTTGCGGTGAGGATGCCGGCGGCGGCGCCTGCGCTCGCGGCCGGACCCCAGCCCGGCCAGCAAGCGCAAGGGGGTCGGCCGAGGTGACGACGCGAACCCCGACGAGGCGGCGTCGACGACTTGGGGCAGAGCTTCGTCGTCTCCGGGAAGCGGCCGGGCTGACCATCGACCGGGTCGCCGAGGCGCTGGAATGCTCCCAGTCGAAGGTCTCCCGGATCGAGACCGGCCAGGTCAGCGCGACCCCACGCGACGTCCGGGACATGCTGGAGCTCTACCAGGTCGACAACGCGCAGCTCGAGGCACTGGTCCAGATCGCCCGGGAGGCGCGCCAACGGGGCTGGTGGTACAGGTTCGTCGATGTGCCCGACGGTGTCCCGGCCTACGTCGGCCTGGAGGCCGCTGCCACCTCGATCGACATCTACATGTCGCTGATCGTGCCTGCCCTGCTCCAGACCGCCGACTACGCCCGGGCGGTCATCAGCGGCGTCCGTCCAGACCTGCCCGCCGAGGAGATCGCGCGACGGGTCGAGCTGCGCATGAGCCGGCAGGAGCTGCTCGACCAGGACAACCCGCCCGCGTTGCGGGTGCTCCTGGACGACACGGTGCTGCGTCGACCGGTCGGTGGGCCGCAGGTCATGGGCCGGCAGCTGCGGCGGCTGGTCGAGGCCGGGGCGCGGCCCGCGGTGACCCTTCAGGTGCTGCCGATCGGGACCGGCGCGCACGCCGGCATGGACGGCCCGTTCACCATCTTCGGCTTCCCCGCGCCGGCCGAGCCGGATGTGGTCGCCCTCGACAGCGCAGCCGACGCGCTCTACCTCGAGAGCGCCGAGGATCTGCGCCGCTACCGGCGGGTGTTCGAGCGGCTCCTGCCGTCGGCGCTCACGCCCGAGGAGTCGACCGCGTTCATCGCTGGTCTCTGAGATCGAACTCCCCGCCGCGCACCCCGCCGAGGAACGCCCGCCACTCGAGGTCGGTGAACACCAGCACCGGACCGCGGCCCTGGTTCTTCGAATCACGCACCGCGATCCCGCCGCCGACGAACGCGACCTCGACACACCCGTTGGTGGTGCTGAGCGTGCTCTTCCTCCACTCCACCTGCGCCTGGTCCTCCACCCCTCGTCGCGCCCCCTCCTGTCGCTGCCGACCCTCCGGTCGGCTACCGGGCGCAGACTCTATTACCAATTGCGAGCACCGATGAAGCAACGCAATCGTCACCAACCGACAACGCGGACGCAACCCGCCCCAAGTAGGGTCGCTACTGGCGCTGATCGCCGACGACGGAGCGAAGAACGTGAACGGCACGCCCAGGTTGGAGGGAATGCACGCCGCCACCGCCACCACGACAGGATGGATCGAGGCGGCGGTGGACGGAGGGCCGGAGTGCTTCTTCTGCGGGGACCCGGCGCGGCGCTACAAGCCGCTCAACGAGGGCACGCTCACCAGCCTCAGGAAGCTGTGGTGGTGCCGGCCGTGCGAGACCACCTGGGTGGCCTGAACCCGGTCGGGCCCTAGCAGCAGCGCTGCCCTGGCCCCCGGTTCGGCGGCGCGGGCCTCTGTCTGCTACATTGCGAGCCGCACAGGTTCAACGTTTGGCTTTCGGTTCGGAGTCGAGCTTGTCCCTTGCCGTCGGCGCCAAGACGGACCGACGTTGATAGCAACCTCCGAGGTGACGGAGGGAGGGACAACCATCCATGACTGTTGGAACCGTGAAGTGGTTCAACGCTGACAAGGGCTACGGCTTCATCCAGCCCGAATCCGGCGAGGACGTCTTCGTGCATTTCAGCGCCATTCAGGCCAGCGGCTACCGTTCGCTGAACGAAGGGCAGGCCGTCGAGTTCGACGTGGCCCAGGGGCCCAAAGGCCCACAGGCGGCCAACGTTCGGCCGATCGAGGCGCAGTAACGCACTCCGGCAATCGACCCCATCCGCATGCGGATGGGGTCGATGCCTTCCATGGGCTCCGGGCCAGCAAGCTCAGGCCGTGACCTGGTCGATCGCCCGCAGCAGCCGCTTCTCGGACACCGGGTACGGGGTGCCGAGCGCCTGGGCGAAGTAGCTCACGCGCAGCTCCTCCAGCATCCAGCGGATCTGGGTCAGGGCGCCTGGCGCCAGACGCCGGTCGAGAGCCCGGTGCCAGGCGCCGGTGACCGCGGCCACGCTCTCCATGCGCTCGGCGTCTCCGGCCAGGTCGCCTGGCAGCCGGTCGAGGCGCTGGACCATGGCCCGCAGGTAGCGCAGCACGTCGGACAGCCGGCGCCGGCCGGTCGCGGCCACCCAGCCCGGGTAGACCAGGTCGTCGAGCTGCACGCGCAGGTCGTCGAGGGCCGGCCCGAAGGCCGGGTTGGTCAGCTCGGCCAGGCGGCGCTCCACCTCGCCGGCCACCGCCAGGACCCGCTCGACCCCGGTGACCACCTCAAGGGTGGTGTCGGCCAGCTCACCCCGGACCGCGTCCAGCAGCCGGCGGAACCCCTCCTGGTCCCAGGCCGGGCCGCCGTGCGCGGCCAGCAGGTCGTCGGCCGCGGCGGTCACGCAGTCCTGGAACAGCTCGGCGGCGCTGCCATGCCGGTAGCGGCTCAGGGTGAGCTTGGCCTGGTTGGTCTGGCGCCCGAGCACGAACCTCACCGGTGACGGGATGGCCTCGAGGAGCAGGCGGCGGGTGCCCGCCCACATCGCGTCGGCCTGCTCGGCCTCGGTCTCCAGCAGGCGCACGGCCACGCCGTCGCCCTCGTCGACCAGCGCTGGGAAGCCCTTGACGACCCGCCCGCCGCGCCGCTCCTCCACCACTCGGGGCAGGGCGCCGAGGTCCCAGGTGGTCAGACGATCCCGTTCCAGGCCGGGCGCCGCGGCGGCGATCGCGGCCCGCATCCGCGGCGCGAGCCGCGCCTTCAGCTCGTCCAGGTCCTTGCCCTCCCCCGCCACCCGGGCCGGGCCTCGGCTCCCCTTGTCCGTCACCCGGAAGGTCATGCGCAGATGGTCGGGCACCCGGGCCAGGTCGAAGGCGTCGGGCGGGACCTCGACCGGCCCGGCCCGGCCCAGCTCGCGCGCGAGCACCTCCAGCAGCGGCCCGTCCCGGGGGGCGATCCGCTCGAGCACCTCCCTGGCCCAGTTCGGGGCAGGGATGAAGTTGCGCCGGAGCGCCTTGGGCAGCGAACGGATCAGCTCGGTGACCAGCTCCTGGCGCAGGCCGGGGACCTGCCAGTCGAAGCCGTCGGCGTCGACCTGGTTGAGCACGGCCAGCGGGACGTGGACGGTGACGCCGTCGGCGTCGCTGCCCGGCTCGAACTGGTAGGTCAGCTGCAGGCGGTGCTCGCCCTGGTGCCAGGTGTCCGGGTAGTCGCGGGCATCCGGGGCCTCGGCCGCGTCCTCGATCAGCATGGAGCGCTCGAAGTCGAGCAGGTCGGGCTGCTGGAGGCGGGCCCGCTTCCACCACGCGTCGAAATGACGGGCGGAGACGACCTCGGCCGGGATGCGCCGGTCGTAGAAGTCGAACAGCGCGTGGTCGTCCACCAGGATGTCCCGGCGGCGGGCCCGGTGCTCCAGCCCCTCGACCTCCTCCAGCAGGCGCCGGTTGCGGGCGAAGAAGTCGTGGTGGGTCTCCCAGTCGCCCTCCACCAGGGCGTGTCGGATGAACAGCTGGCGCGACCCCTGCGGGTCGATGCGCCCGTAGCTCACCTGGCGCTCGGCCACGATCGGCACCCCGTACAGCGTCACCCGTTCCGACGCCATCACGGCACCACGCGACCTGGACCAGTGCGGTTCGGCGTAGGCGCGCTTGACCAGGTGCCCGGCCAGCGGCTCGACCCACTCGGGCTCGATGCGAGCGGCGACCCTCCCCCACAGGCGTGAGGTCTCGACCAGCTCGGCCGCCACCACCCAGCGGGGCGGCTTCCTGGCCAGCGCCGAGCCGGGGAAGATGGCGAACCTCGTGCCGCGGGCGCCCAGGTAGTCGCGCGTCTCCCCCTGCTTGAGCCCGATGTGGCTGAGCAGCCCGGCCAGCAGGGCGGTGTGTACCCGTTCCGGGTCGGCCGCCGTCCTGCTCAGCTTGATGCCGAGGTCGCGGGCGACCGCGCGGAGCTGGCCGTGCAGGTCCTGCCACTCGCGTACCCGCAGGTAGTTGAGGAACTCGGCACGGCACAGCCTGCGGAACTGGCTGGAGGACAGCTCGGCCTGGCGCTCGTGCAGGTACCGCCACAGGTTCAGCCAGGTCAGGAAGTCAGATCCCTTGTCGGCGAAGCGGGCGTGGCGCTCGTCGGCCGCCTGCTGCTTGTCGGCCGGGCGCTCGCGCGGGTCCTGGATGGAAAGGGCGGCCGCGATCACCAGCACCTCGCGGGTGCATCCCAGCCGGTCAGCCTCGACGATCATCCGGGCCAGGCGGGGATCGACCGGGAGCTGGGCCAGCTTGCGGCCAACCGCGGTGAGGCGCTCGCTGCCGTCGAGGGCGCCAAGCTCGTGGAGCAGGTCGACGCCGGCCTTGACGCTGCGCCGGTCGGGCGGGTCGATGAAGGGGAAGCCGGCCACCTCGCCCAGCCGCAGCGAGGTCATCTGCAAGATGACCGAGGCCAGGTTGGTGCGCAGGATCTCCGGGTCGGTGAACGCCGGCCGGCTGGTGAAGTCGTCTTCGCGGTAGAGCCGGATGCAGATGCCGTCGGAGGTGCGCCCGCAGCGGCCCTTGCGCTGGTTGGCCGACGCCTGCGAGATGGGCTCGATGGGCAGGCGCTGCACCTTGGTCCGGTGGCTGTATCTCGAGATCCTGGCCGTGCCCGGGTCGACCACGTACCTGATGCCGGGCACGGTCAGCGAGGTCTCGGCCACGTTGGTGGCCAGCACCACTCTGCGCACGCCGTGCGGCTGGAACACGCGGTGCTGGTCGGCGGCGGCCAGGCGCGCGTACAGCGGGAGGATCTCGACCCCGCCCGGGCTGCGGGGGAAGCTGCGCCCGCGAAGCGCGTCGGCGGTGTCGCGGATCTCGCGCTCACCGCTGAGGAACACCAGGATGTCGCCCTGGCCCTCGCGGCACAGCTCGTCGACCGCTTCGATGATCCCCTGGGTCTGGTCGCGGTCGTCGTCGGCGTCGTCGCCGAGCGGGCGGTAGCGGACCTCGACCGGATAGGTGCGGCCAGACACCTCGATGATCGGGGCGTCGCCGAAATGCCGGCTGAAGCGCTCCGGGTCGATGGTGGCCGAGGTGATGATCAGCTTGAGGTCGGGCCGGCGGGGCAGGAGCCGGGCCAGATAGCCGAGCAGGAAATCGACGTTGAGGCTGCGCTCGTGGGCCTCGTCGATGATGATCGTGTCGTAGCGGCGCAGGGAGCGGTCCCGTTCCAGCTCAGCCAGCAGGATGCCGTCGGTCATCAGCTTGACCAGGGTGTCCTCGCCGACGCGGTCGGTGAAGCGGACCGTGTAGCCGACCGCCTGGCCGAGGGGGGTCCCCAGCTCCGAGGAGATCCGGTCGGCAACGGTGCGGGCGGCCAGCCGGCGCGGCTGGGTGTGGCCGATCAGCCCGTGCACCCCCCGGCCCAGCTCCAGGCAGATCTTCGGCAGCTGGGTCGTCTTCCCCGACCCGGTCTCCCCGGCCACGATCACCACCTGGTGGTCCCGGATGGCGGCCGCGATCTCGTCCCGGCGCTGGCTGACCGGCAGCTCGGGCGGGTAGGTGACCGCCGGCAGGCTCGCCCGGCGTCGGGCGATCCGCCGCTCGGCCGGGCCAGGGGCTCGGGTGGTGGGATCAGGTCCCTGGGTGGCCGTACCGGTCGCCTTGGGTGCCGAGCTCGCGGGCCAGCCCGATCCAGGCCTGGGCCTGGGCGGCTCTGACCTCCGATCGCCGCAGATGCTTCTCGATGTCGGTGTTGGAGCGTCCCTCCAACTGGTTGATCTCGTCATACAGCTGCTCGGAGTCGAGCAGCGCCGCATGACCGCGGCGCATCGCCTCCTCCCAGCTCAACTCGTCGAACCTCGCCATGCGATGTCCTCCTCTCCGGCCCCAGGATAAGCGCGACAGCCGCTCAGCTGGCTGCCGCTGCTGCGACCCGGAGCGACGGACTAGCGGCGCTGCGCTCGGGTGTCGAGGAGGCAGGCATCGGCAGCGGCGGAGAGTGGTCGAGCCCCGAGCCCGCGGAAGATGGCGCGAGCCTGCTCGAGCCTCGACCGTGCCTGGTGAGGCCGGTCGAGGCGGAGCTGGCACCGCCCTGCGCCGAGGAGCGCCTGCCCATGCTCGAGGACATGGCCGTACCGGGCCCATCGCTCGGCCGCCTGGTCATACAGCCGCGCCGCCGTTTCGACGGCGTCTCGCGCCTCGCTCAGCACCGCCCGGGCGGCGAGGTGCGCATCGCGATGCCGGGCTGCTTGGGTCGGCGCATGCTCGATGAGCCGCTCGGCAAGGCCCGGCTCCTGCGCCGCCGCACAGGTTCGTGCCAGCTCCGCCACGTAAAGCCCCAGATACCACTGCCCTCCGCCTCGCTCATGGGTCACCCGATCGATCTCCTCGATGAGGTCGAGGGCGAGCTGTGGCGCACCCCTGGTCACCTCGACGACCGCCGCCGCGACCAGAGCAGGAACGAGGATCTGCAGGTCATCGATGTCGCGAGCCTGCGAAAGCAGCTCGGTGACGAGCCGCTGGGCAGCGGTGACCTCACCGCGCCACAGCCAGACAACCGCCTTGTGGGTCTCGGCCGACACGCTCTCGTAGCGGCCGCCGTGGGCGCGGTCGGACACGATCACCTCGTCGGCCAGCCTGATGACCTCGTCCCAGCGACCGAGGTCGGCGAGCATCGGAAGGCTGGAGCCGCGCAGGCTCATCGTCGCCTGGGCAAGGCCTCGCCGTTCGGCGAAGTCCATCCCCGCCCGGCAGGTCTCCAACGCCGGCGCCGGGCCCTCGGTCAGCCACAGCGGCGCCACCAGGCTGTTGTAGAGCACGGCCGCGTCGTTGGCGGCCTCGATCTCGTGGGCGAGCTGCAGGGCCTGCCGGAGGTCATCGAGCCCGCCGAAGTCGTTGAGGTCGCAGCGCGCCATGCCGCGGTAGTCCAGCGCCTGCACCTTCACCTCCGGGAGGCCACCAAGCCGCTCGGCGAGGGCGATCGCCTTGTCGGCCCACGGCAGCGCTTCCTGCGAGTAGCCCGACAGCACTCGATCGGCGGCCATCTGCGTGTAGGAGAAGCACAGCTCGGGGCTCGGCGGCTCGCGTTCCAGCAGCTTGATGCCCTGGAGGAGGACGGCGCGTGAGCGGCTGGTCTCGCCCTGATGCCACAGCACCGTGCAGAGCCGGTTCAGGGCCTCGACCTGGCCGCGGACATCACCGTGCCTGGCCGATCCGGCGATCGCCTCCTCATAGGCCGCGGCCGCCTCCTCGACGTGGCCGCCCTGAAAGGCCGCCCTTGCGGTCCCGACCAGGATCTGGGGGCGCTGGGGATGGTCGGGCGGACACAACGCGAGGGCCTGCTGGTAGTACCTGCGGGCCCGGCCCACGTCGAGGGCGAGTGCCCGGCCTCCCGCCAGGACGAGGAAGCGTCGCGCGGATTCCTCGAGCTTGGCGAGCCGCGGGCCGCGGTCGCCGGTCGCATGGGCCAGCGCAGCCGCCTGGCTGTAGTGATGGGCGATGATCTCGGCACGATCGGCGACCCGGTCCCCGGCCAGGCGCTCCAGCCACTCGGCGGCCCGCTGATGTCGTTGGGTCCGCCGAGCCCTGGGGATCTGGGTGTAGGCGACATCCCTGATGACCGCGTGCCAGAACGCGTACTCGGGCTGGCCCTCGACCGAGGATGCCCTGGCGGCACGGATGAGCTCCATGCGCTCCAGCTCACGCAGCTCGGCCTGCACCGCCTGCTCGTCGCCGCCGCCGAGTGCGGCCAGCGCCCCGGGCCAGAAGACCTTGCCCACCACGGCGGCGTCCTGGACGATCGCCTTGCGGTCCGGCGGGAGCGTGTCGAGCCGGGCGGCGACCAGCGCCTGCACAGTCTCGGGGAACGGGATCTCCTGGTCGGGGGAGAGCCGGACCCCGCGGTCGTC
>DATHIG010000335.1:0-3091 GCA_035490035.1 Actinomycetes bacterium | reverse complement strand
GCCAGCCAATGCCCGCCCCACGCACTCTGCTCGCCAAGGTCTGGGACCGCCACGTGGTGGCGGAGCCGCCCGGCCTGCCGGCCGTGCTCTACGTCGACCTGCACCTGGTCCACGAGGTGACCTCGCCGCAGGCCTTCGCCGGCCTGGCCGCCCGCGGCCTCAAGGTCCGCCGGCCCGACCTGACCCTGGCCACCGCCGACCACTCGGTGCCGACCTCCGACCGCTCCCTGCCCATCGTCGACGAGCTGGCCAGGGCCCAGGTCGAGCGGCTGGAACGCAACTGCGCCGAGCACGGCATCCCGCTGCACGGCATGGACAGCCCCCACCAGGGCATCGTCCACGTGATCGGGCCCGAGCTGGGCGTCACCCAGCCGGGCATGACGATCGTCTGCGGCGACTCCCACACCGCCACCCACGGCGCCTTCGGGGCCCTGGCCTTCGGCATCGGCACCAGCGAGGTCGAGCACGTGCTGGCCACCCAGACCCTGCTCCAGCGGCGACCCAGGACCTTCGAGGTCCGGGTCGAGGGGCGCCTGGCCGCCGGGGTGACGGCCAAGGACGTGATCCTTGCCCTGCTGGCCCGGATCGGGGTCGGGGCCGGCACCGGGCACGTGTTCGAGTACACCGGCCCGGCCATCCGCGCCCTTTCGATGGAGCAGCGGATGACCATCTGCAACATGTCCATCGAGGGCGGGGCCAGGGCGGGCATGGTCGCCCCCGACGACACCACCTTCGAGTACATGGCCGGCCGGCCGTACGCACCCCGGGGTGCCGACTGGGAGGCGGCGCTGGCCGACTGGCGCACCCTGCCCGGCGACGACGGCGCCAGCTTCGCCCGCTCGGTCACCCTTGACGCGGGCCGCCTGGAGCCGATGGTCACCTACGGCACCAACCCGGGCATGGGCCTGCCGATCTCCGGGCGGGTGCCCGACCCCGACCACGCCGGCGACCCGGCGGCCAGGCGGGCCCTGGCCAAAGCCCTTGCCTACATGGATCTACGCCCGGGCGAGCCGCTGCTGGGCCGCCCGGTGGACGTGGTCTTCATCGGCTCCTGCACCAACTCGCGTATCTCCGACCTGCGCCAGGCGGCCCAGCTGCTGCGCGGCCGGCGGGTCGACCCCGGGGTCCGGGTGCTGGTCGTGCCCGGGTCCCAGGACGTCAAGCGGCAGGCCGAGGCCGAGGGGCTGGCCGAGGTGTTCCGGGCCGCCGGGGCCGAGTGGCGCGAGGCCGGCTGCTCGATGTGCCTGGCCATGAACGGCGACCAGCTCGGCCCAGGCCAGTACGCGGTGTCGACCTCCAACCGCAACTTCGAGGGCCGCCAGGGCATGGGTGGCAGGACCTTCCTGGCCAGCCCCCTGACCGCGGCCGCCTCGGCCATCGCCGGCCGGATCGCCGACGCCCGCCGGCTGGTCGAGCGGGTGGAGGGTCCGGGGGCTCCCGAAGGGGCGCCCGGGGGAACCAGGCCGCCGAAGGCCGAGGGCGGGAGCCCCCGGATGGGATCGGGGGTGTAGGGGTGGCCGAGCCGCTGCGACCCTTCACCAGCCGGCTGGTGCCGCTGCCGGCCGACAACGTCGACACCGACCAGATCATCCCGGCCCGGTTCCTCAAGGGCACCGACAAGGCCGGGCTGGGCGAGGGGCTGTTCGCCGACTGGCGCTACGACGCCGACGGCCAGCCCAAGCAGGGCTTCGTCCTCAACCGGCCGGAGATGGCCGGCCGGGCGGTCCTGCTGGCCGGGGCCAACTTCGGCTCCGGGTCCTCCAGGGAGCATGCCGCCTGGGCGCTGCGGGCGTTCGGCTTCCGGGCCGTGCTCGCCCCCGTGTTCGCCGACATCTTCCGCAACAACGCCCTCAAGAACGGCCTGCTCCCGGTCGAGCTGCCGGCCGAGGCCCACGCCGAGCTGGCCGCCGCCGTCGACGCCGACCCGGACGCGCAGGTGACCGTGGATCTGGAAGCCGAGACGGTGACCCTGCCCGGCGGCCGGACGGTCGGCTTCGCGGTCGACCCGTTCGCCCGCCAGATGCTGCTGGACGGCACCGACGAGCTCGGCTACCTGCTCTCCCACGGCGCCGCGGTCGCCGCCTACGAGGACGCCCACCCGGCCCGGGTCGACACCACCGCCCCCGCCTGGGGTGGCTGAGCAGGCCGCAGGGGAGCCGTTCCCGGCCGCCCTGGAGCTCCGCCCGGCCGGTCCGGTCTGGCTGCGTCTGGCCGCCCCGGGCAGCAAGAGCATCACCAACCGGGCCCTGGTCTGCGCCGCCCTCGCCGAGGGGACCAGCCGCCTTCACGGCGCCCAGCCCAGCGACGACGCCGAGGCCATGGGCGCCGCCCTTGCCGACCTGGGCGCCACCATCGACCCGGCCCCGGACCAGGCCGGCACCGCCAGCCACCCTGCCCCCGGCCCCGCCGGCTTCCACGGCTGGACCGTCCTGGGGAGCGGGGGCCGGCTGACCAGCCCGGACAGGCCGCTGGACGCCCGGCTGTCCGGCACCACCATGCGGTTCCTGGCCGCGGTGGCCACCCTCACCCCCGGCGGGGCGACCGTGACGGGCCAGCCGCCGCTGCTCCGCCGCCCGGTCGGGCCGCTGGTGGCCGCCCTGCGGGCCCTGGGCGCCGACGTCACCGACGCCGGCGACGGCCTGCCGCCGGTGACCGCGGCCGGGGGTGGCCTCGCCGGTGGCCAGGCGACGGTGGACGCCGGGGCCTCCAGCCAGTTCGCCAGCGCCGTGCTGCTGGTCGCCCCCTACGCCCGCGGTTCGGTGCTGCTGCGGGCCGAGCGGCTGGGCGCCGGGTCCTACGTCGAGCTCACCGCCGCCCTGATGCGCGACTTCGGCGCCGCCGTCGAACCGGTCGGCCCGGCCGCCTGGCGGGTCGAGGCCGGCCGGCCCTACCGGGCCGCCGACCTGCGGGTCGAGTATGACGCCAGCGCCGCCGCCCACCTGTTCGCCCTGGCCGCCGCCACCGGCGGCAGCGTCACCGTGACCAACACCACCCCGGGCACGTTGCAGCCCGACGCCGCCCTGCCGGCGCTGCTGGAGGCGATGGGCGCCACCGTGACCAGGGACGGGGCGGCGGTGACGGTGCGCGGCCC
>DATHIG010000334.1:0-2885 GCA_035490035.1 Actinomycetes bacterium | reverse complement strand
CCAGGCGGCCCCGGCGGAAGCGCCACCGTCCGCCCCCCAGGCGGCCCCGGCGGAAGCGCCACCGCCCGCCCCCCAGGCGACCCCGGCCGAAGCGCCACCGCCCGCCCCCCAGCCGGCCCCGGCAGAGAGGAAGCCGGCCGCCGCTGAGGGGACCGCCCCGGCCGCCCACCGCCCGTCCCGTCCCGAGGAGACGCAGGCCGACCTGGACGAGTCCGCCCCGGTCGCGAGTCAAGCGCCCACCGCCGGCGTTCCCCTTGACCAGGTCGCCACGCCAACCCGCGACGCACCGCAACGGAGGCACGGCCGGCGGCAGCGCGAGCGCGGGCTGCCGTCGACTCCGGGGCGACCTCCGGCGCCCCGCACGACCCAGCCAGGGCCGGCCTCACCCGGGGATGCGGCGGGGTCTCGCCCTCCCGCCCGCCGGCAGCAACCGGCGGCCGAGTCGCGGCCGCCGGACCCACCGCCCGCCCCGGAACGCAGGACCTCGCCCGGAGCCTCCGCAACCGGCGCCGCCGCCGGCCAACAGCCCGAGACGGCAGAGGTGAGGACGCGCCCGGGAAGCGGCCCGCTCGGCGCCCCTCGCGACCCGCCCGAGGTCCTGCTGGCGGAGGCGGCGGCCGATACTCCGCTCGGCCGGGCTCCGGTGACGCCGGGGACGCCGGCCGGACCGCCCGAGACCGGGCCGTCCGGTGCCGATGCCGCCGGTAGCAAGGCCGGTGAGCGCCCGGCCGACCGGGAGACGCGGCGACGCCGTGCCCGGAACCTGCTGCGCTTTACCGCACCCCGCCGACCCGAGTCCAGGGAGAGCGAGCCGTCGGCGCCCCCGGACGCCGCGCCGATGGCGGACTTCGACCGTCTCACCCAGTCGATCGAGAGCGTCACCGAGGCCCTCGGCGGCCAGCCGCTCGAGTTCTACGAACGCGACCTGCCGCAGATCGCCGCCGCCGAGACGGCCAGACGGGTCCGGGCCGATGTCGTTGTCCTGCTGCTCGACAACGGAGAAGGCCTGATGGAGGTGTCAGGCGGGGTCGGCCTCACCCCTGCTGAACGGCGCATGAGCGTCGAGTACAACCGCGATGTGATGCGCGAGCTGTTCCGGGCAGGTGTCGGCCTGGTCGAGGACACCGACCGGGTTCGCGGCGCGCTGGCCGGAATCCCGGGCAGCCGGGCCGAGACGCTGGTGATGGTGCCGCTGGTGCACGAGCGGCTCGGCTTCGGTGTCCTGATGGCCGGTCGTCACCGCAGCCAGACCGGTGTCCCGACCGAGGTGTTCACCGACAGCGAGATCGAGGTCCTGATGGGCTTCGCGGACGCCGCGGCCGCGTCGCTGCGCACCGCGGTGCTGCTGCGGCACCTCAAGGGGCAGCTGAAGGCGCTGGAGGACGAGTAGCGGACGCTCCGCCCCCGGCGACCCGCACAAATACCCGCTGGTCGCCGCTCCCGAAGGCCAGCCGCCAACGCCGGGACGCGGTCAGGGCGTCGACCAGGGCCGGGGTCCCGCGCTGGCTGGTCACAACATGGTCGACGCCCCACCCGTCGAGCAGCCGCTCGGTGTCCCACCTGCCGGCCGTCACCGCCCGGTAGCGGCTCCAGCGATCCGCGGGCGGCAGCTCGATGCGGGAGTCGAACCCAACCTGCACCCGAGGGCCGAGGCGGAATTCGAGATAGGAGCCCCACGGCTGGAAGTTGAACATGCGTCCGGGCTGCGGGTTGGCGGCCAGCCAGTCCGCCGCGGCGACCGGGGCGGCGCCCAGTTCCGGCCGGGGAGGCAGCAGCGCCCGACCGACCGGTGGCGTGGCCACCGCCAGTGCCACGGCCAGTGCGGTGAGCACGAGGCCGCTCACCAGCGGGGCGCCGCGGTCGCTGCCGGCCGGGCGTGGTGGACGCTCGCGACCCAGGGCGCAGAGGGCGACCGGGAGCGCCAGCCCGAACCAGGCGCCGGCCCGGATCGTCCAGAGGGCGAGGGCGGCGAGCAGCGCCATCCGGAGCAGCTGCTCGGTGGCCCGCTCCGGCGCGGGCGCGCGGACCAGGGCAACCACCAGCACCCCGATCGCGGCCAGGATCGTGATCCCGGTGGGCTGGCGCAGGGTCGCCGGTCCCCACTCTGACACGATCCCGGTGACCACCGGGTTGGCTGGGAACGAGACCGCATAGCCGAGCACCCGCGCCCCCCACGGGTTGACCAGCAGCCCGGCGATGCTGGCCGCCGTGACCAGCACGTACCTGACGGCGGTGGGCCGGTCCCGCCGCCAGACGGCCACCGCCAGCTCGATCGCCAGCAGTCCTAGCCCGACGATGAACGCGCCATGGAGATTCGCCCACAACGGCATGAGCAGCGGAATCGCCAACGCGACCCGGGGACGTGTCCTGGCCGCCTCCAGGAGGTAGAGCTCGGCCGCGAACAGCAGCAACGAGAACATCTGCGGCCTTGCCGAGAACGCGGCCGCCGCCGCCAGGTACCCGGCGAGGATCGACCCGGCGACCAGGCGCAGGCTGGCCGTCCGCGTCCGGCAGGCCGCGGCCACCAGCCCCCAGGCCGCCACCGTGCACAGCGCGTTGGCGACCGTGACGAGCGGGAACCCGCCCAGCCGCCAGATTCCGTACAGCACCACCTGGGCGCCCCAGTTCTGGTCCAGCCAGGGTCCGCCCGCGGTCGTCCAGGCGAAGACGTCGGTTCGCAGCAGCGCCCGCTCGCCGACGATCAGCTCGCCCGCCCTGATGTGGTAGGCGAGGTCGACGGCGACGGGCAGCTGCGCCAGCTCCATGACCCCGATGGCGCCGAGCACCACCACAAGCCACAGCCTTGGCATGCTCAGCCACGGGCCGAGGTCGCCCCGGCTCCCGGGGCTGGCCTCGGGGGTCTGCTCGGCAACCGTTGTGCGCAC
>DATHIG010000333.1:0-2812 GCA_035490035.1 Actinomycetes bacterium | reverse complement strand
GAACGGGGCCAGCATCACCGCCGGGTCCAGGTTTCCCTGGATACCCTTGCCAGGACCGATCCGCCGCCATGCCTGGTCCAGCGGGACCCGCCAGTCGACGCTGACCAGGTCACTGCCCGCGGCGGCCATCGACTCGAGCAGGCCGACCGTGCCGGTGCCGAAATGGATCGTCGGCACCCCGGTCGCCCGTACGGCCTCGAAGATCCGCCGGCTGTAGGGCAGCACGCTGGCCTCGTACTCGCGCCGGCCGAGGTCGCCCATCCAGGAGTCGAACAGCTGCACCACCTGGGCCCCCGCCTGGACCTGGGCGAGCAGGTAGCGGATGGTGACCTCGGTCAGCGTCTCCATCAGCTGGTGCCAGAGCACCTCGTCGCCGTACAGCAGGGCCTTGGCGTGGGCGTGCTCCTTGGAGGGCCGGCCCTCGATCAGGTAGGAGGCGACCGTGTAGGGCGCCCCGGCGAACCCGATCAGGGCGGCCCGCCTGTCGAGGTCGCGGCGGAGCATCCGGATGGTCTCGAACAGCTCCGGGGTGGCCTCCTCCGCGTCGACGACCCGGAGGGCCTCGACGGCGGCCTGGTCGCGTACCGGCTGGTGCACGATCGGCCCGACCCCCGGATCGATCGAGAACGGCACGCCCATGCCGTACAGCGGCAGCATGATGTCGGCGTAGAGCACGGCCCCGTCCACCCCGAAGCTGTCCACCGGCATGGTGGTGACCGCCGCGCACAGCTCGGGGGTCCTGGTGATCTCGAGGATCCCGTAGCGCTCGCGCAGCCGCCGGTAGCCGGCAAGGCACCGCCCCGCCTGGCGCATGAACCAGACCGGGGTCCGGTCGACCGGCTCCCCCCGGCAGGCGGCCAGCATCCGGGTCGCCCCCGATGGTGCCTCCGGTTCGGGCAGGGCCACCACGCCTCCTTGGTCGGGAACGGACCCATCGTGCCGGTCAGCGTAGGCGAACCCCGCCACCTGGGCCACCGAAGCCCGGCCCGGCCTGGTTGTCCAGTAGAGGAGGGAAAGGAATGCTCGCCAAGCGATCTGTTTACGAACCGGTGACTCGTGGAACATGATTGGCCGTCGGAAGCCTAGAGGAACTTGGTCGCGGCCCGACCGCGACGAAGGGGGCGGATGGCATGGAGACTCCACCCGACGAGTAGACGGCGGACCACGCTCCCGGTGGCCCGCCCGCACCGAACGTCCGTCGGCCGACGGCCACAGAACCGCGATCTTCGCGGCGGCCGCGAATCCTCCACCGGCCCGACCGCGAACGCCAGCAACCCGCCGGCCGACGGACCTACCCGACCCCCGCCCACCGCGGGGGTCGACTCGTTGCGGCGGCCCGCCCCGTCACCACGACGACCGGTCCGATCGGAGGCCGGTCGCCCACGCGCGGCAGGAGGGTCTCACCCTGGTGAGCGCCGACCCACCGATCGCCCGCTACGAGGTGTCAGCGCTGGCCGCGGGGCTGGAAGCCTAGTGCGGGCTTGGTTTTGCGTGCGGGTGGGGCTGTGCTATCGTCCGCAACCAACGTCCGGCTTCCCCCCATTCCGGACGTCCCCGCAGTTTTCTCGATCCGTGCCCCCGACGGAGGCGAGACGTGCCAAGAACCCGCGTTATCGCGGCTGGACTCATCATGGCCGCGCTGGTCATCGGCGTGGCCGTCCCTGGAGGCGCCGACGATCTCGCGACCGCCAAGAGCCGGCAGAAGCGCATGCAGGCCGCCCTCGACTCCGCCACCAGGGAGCTGAACCAGATCGAGAGCGAGCGGCACTTCGCCGAGCAGCGGCTCCAGGCCGCCAACGGCCGGCTGGGCTTCGTCCGCGACGACCTGGCCCGGGCCAGGCGGGCGCTCAGCGGGCATGTCTCCTCCCTCTACAAGGCCGGCGGCACCCGCCCGCTGTCGGGGATCCTCGGCAGCAGCGCCGAGGTGGTCGTGAGCCGGGTCGAGTTCGAGACCATCCTCCAGCAGGGCCAGGTCGCCGCCGTGGCCGACGCCAGGATCGCCTTCGACAGCTACGAGGCGGCGATCCGCGACGTCAAGGCGGCGATGACCCAGATGGAGAAGCTCGAGCGGCGGGCCAAGCAGATCGTCGGCAAGCTGAGCAGCAACTTCGAGAAGGCCAAGCAGGTCGCGGACAGGCTGGCCGGGTTCAACCCGACGCACCTGGCCGGCGGGCGGTTCGTCTCCTGCCCGGTCTCCGAGCCCTACTCGTTCGTCGACTCCTGGGGCGCCCCGCGTTCCGGGGGGCGGGCCCACAAGGGGACCGACATCATGAACCCCATGGGCAACACGGTGCATGCCATCGTCGACGGGGTCATCAGCCGGCAGTCGTACAGCTCGCTGGGGGGCATCAGCCTGTACCTGCGGGGCGACGACGGCAACGAGTACTACTATGCGCACCTGTCCAGGTACGCCTCCAGCACCGGGCAGCGGGTCAAAGCCGGCGAGCTGATCGCCTACAACGGCGCCACCGGCAACGCCGCCTGGACGGGCCGGCACGTGCACTTCGAGGTGCACCCTAGCGGAGTCGGCGCGGTCAACCCCTACCCCTACGTCAGGGCCGCCTGCAGCTAGCCGCTCGACGGGCGGCTACACCGCGGCCCGCAACCGTTGATCGACGAGCCGCCGATACCCAGACCGTGATCCCGCGGGCGGCTCGTGTCTTCCTGGCTGTCGAGCACCCCACATGGATCGGGGACGCGGGTCAGGCCGAGTCGTCGCCACGTGAGCGCCAAGCGGCGACCACGATGTCGCGGATCCGGTCGGCTGGGCAGTGCTTGGAACTCCCGCCGGATGCGTTGAGCCAGAGCTCGG
>DATHIG010000332.1:0-2641 GCA_035490035.1 Actinomycetes bacterium | reverse complement strand
CGGCCTGAGCTGGTTCGCTGCCGTGGTCGTTGGCCTTAGCGCGCGTTGACGGTAGGCCATCTGGCGGGCCCGCTCCACCAGCGGTGCCGCCCCGGCAGCCGCATGATTCCCCTCGGCAGCCACAGCACGAGCGAGATGCCTGCTGTGGTGCCTTGGATTTCGATGGTACGAAGAAGGCAACGAGACAAGAGAAAGGTGAGCGTGGACTCCCCCCGCCGGCTGGACTGGACACCGTGGTCATGCGGAGCTTGCTGCCGGGTCGCAGGACCACATCACCCTCAGCCGGTCGGCCCCGGGGCCGGCTCGGGCGCGCCCGCCTTCTCCAGCGTGCAGAAGGCGTTGAAGTCGGGGATGCCCGCCTGCGGCGAGCGGCGGTGGCGGTCGATGAGCACTTGGCCTTCCGGCCAGTGGATCTGGAGGCTGCCGGGGGTGACCGGGGCGATGTGGACCCGGCCGCGGTACTCGCCGACATCACTGTGCAGCACCACCGGGTCGCCGTTGGCGAGGCCGAGTCGCTCGGCGTCGGCGCGGCTGACCAGGACCGCCTCTCGAACCGTCTGGTTGGAGGGGTCGACCTGCTCGTGGACCATGCTGTTGAACTGCTTGCCGCGCCTGGTCGCGACCCTGAACGTGCCCTCCGGCTGGTCGAGGGTCGGTAGCCGCACCACCGAGAAGTGGGCCTTGCCGTCGGGGGTGGGGAACTTCCAGCCGGCGCACAGGTGCGGGCCGCCGTACTGGAACTGGTCGCCGAACTTGGCCAGGTGTTGGATGCCGTCGTAGGCGGGGACCGCGCGGGCGATGTCCGCACGGATCGCGGCGGTGCCCTGGTAGTGGAGCCGCTCGGCCAGCTCGGGGCGGACCCGCGTGGCCAGCTCGGTGAAGACCTGCCACTCGGGGCGGGCCTGGCCGATCCGCGGGCCAGGGACCTCGGGGCTGAAGATGACGCGCCGCTCGGTCGAGGTCTCGGTGACCCCGCCGGGGATCTCGTAGCGGGTGGCCGCGGGCAGCAGCACCACCGTGTCGGCCGGGTCAACCAGCATCTGGCTGGACAGCACGATGTCGGCGTGGACGCGCAGCGGCACCCGCCCCAGCGCCCGCCGGCACCAATCCGGGTCGGGCAGCACCTCCAGGAAGTTGCCGCCCGAGCTGACCAGGACGTCCAGTCGACCCTCGTCGGCGGCGTCGATCATCTCCGGGGCGGTCATGCCGGTGGTGGCGGGCACCTCAAAGCCCCACAGCGCAGAGAAGCGGGCCGCGTTGGTCTGGTCGATCGGCAGCCCACCGGGCAGCACCGTCGCGTAGGCGCCCATCTCGGCGCCGCCCTGCACGCCGGAATGGCCGCGGATCGGCATCAGCCCGCACTTGTCGCGGCCGACGAACCCCTTGGTCAGGCCGAGGTTGATGATCGCCCGGACATTGTCCTCGCCGTACTGGTGCTGGGTGACACCCATGCTCCAGACCAGCACCGCGGTGCGGGCCTTGCCGAGCATGGCGGCGAACTCCTCCATCTCTGACCGCGGGGCGCCGGCCAGGGCCTCCAGCTCCTCCCAGGACTGGTCCTTGACCGCCTGGGCGAGCTGGTCGAAGCCCTCGGTGTGGTTGTCGATGAAGCCGCGGTCCAGGAAGCCCCGCTCGATCATCTGCTTGAGTGCGCCGTTGAGGAAGCCGATGTCGCCGCCCACGTTGATGAGGAAGTAGCGGTCGGCGATCTTGGTGCCAAACAGCGCACTCTCCACGTTGGACGGCACCCAGTAGCGCTCCATCCCAGGCTCACGGTAGGGGTTGACCACCGCGATCTTCGTGCCAGCCTTCTTGGCGTGGTACAGGTATTTCATCGCCACCGGCTGGTTGTTGGCCACGTTGGAGCCGACGAACACGATCAGGTCGCTGCCGATCCAATCGCTGTACGAACAGGTCGTGGCGGCCACACCGAGCGCGCCCTTGAGCCCAAAGGTGCTCGGCGAATGGCAGACACGGGCGGCGTTGTCGACCGAGTTGGTCCCCATCGCCCGCACGGCCTTCTGCGCGGCGAAGTAGGTCTCGTTGGGCGTGCCCCGGCTGGTGAGGTAGACGCCCAGCCGCCCGGGGGTGCTGGCGCGGATCCGTCCGGCGACCAGGTCCAGGGCCTCGTCCCAGCCGATCCGGGTGAAACCCGGCTCGCCCTTTCGCTGCATCATCGGGTAGGGGAGGCGGCCGAGGCCACGCAACTCGGCGCTGCGCTTGCCCGCCAGCGGGGCGACGTCGGCGAGCAGGGCGGTGTCCAGCGCCGGCATGGTGTTCAGCCGCAGCAGCCGCAGGCGGACATTGCAGAGGTGGACCTGCCGGGTGGTCCAGTCGCGCATGCCCTTGGTGCCCAGGGCGCAGCCGTCGCAGGTCCCCTGGCTGAGGATACGCCAGGCGTAGCGCGCCTGGTCGCGGTTCTCCTTGAAGGCCTTCCAGAGCTCCAGGTAGTTGTTGGGGTGCTCCTCGCCGATGCCGAACGGCTTCAGGCTGGCCCAGTTGCCCGGATCCAGCCACTTCTCCCTGGCCACCGCAGCCCCTCTCGACGTCCCTTGGACAGTAAAGCGGGTCCTCCGGCCTGGCGACAGGCCGGACGCGGGGTTGTGGGACAACCGATCCCCCGTGGCTCACCGTGAGGGCT
>DATHIG010000331.1:0-7001 GCA_035490035.1 Actinomycetes bacterium | reverse complement strand
GAGGTTTGGCTGGCCGGCGGCGTCCCGGCCCCCGGCGGGCGCCTGCGCAACCCGGCCCTTGCCGCGACCTGGCGGCGGCTGCTGGCCGAGGCCGAAGCGGCCACGACCGACCGGGACGGCCAGATCGAGGCCGCCCTCGGCGTCTTCTACGAGGGCTTCGTGGCCGAGTCGATTGCCGGCTACCTGGCCACCGCCGAGGTCATGGACGTGAGCGGCCACCGCCACGGGGGCCTGCTGGACGGCGACGACCTGCATGGCTGGCGGGCGACGGTCGAGGAGCCGGTGTGCCTGGAGCACAACGGCTGGACCGTCTGCAAGACCGGCCCATGGGGGCAGGGCCCGGTGCTGTTGCAGCAGCTGCAGCTGCTGGACGGGTTCGACCTGACCGGGATGGGCCTCGGCAGCGAGGCCTACGTCCATACGGTGGCCGAGTGCGCCAAGCTCGCCTTCGCCGACCGCGAGGCCTGGTACGGCGACCCGGCCGGGTTCGACGTGCCCCTGGACGGGCTGCTCGACCCCGACTACGCGCGGCACCGGCGGGCCCTGGTCGGCGGGGAGGCGTCGATGGAGCTGCGCCCGGGGTCGCCGGGCGGGCGGGCGCCGCGCCTGCCAGCGGCCGGGTCCGGCCCCGCGTCCGGCGAGGCCCTCGTCGGGTCGGGGGAGCCGACCTTCGGCGACACCTGCCACCTGGACGTCATCGACCGGCACGGCAACCTGGTCGCGGCCACCCCGAGCGGCGGCTGGCTGCAGAGCTCCCCGATCGTCCCCGGTCTCGGCTTCTGCCTCGGCACCAGGGCGCAGATGCTCTGGCTGGAGGAGGGGCTGGCCAGCTCGCTGCGCCCCGGAATGCGGCCCCGGACCACGCTCAGCCCCTCGCTGGCCCTGCGCGACGGCGAAGCCTGTCTGGCCTTCGGGACACCCGGCGGGGACGCCCAGGACCAGTGGGCGCTGCAGTTCTTCCTGGCCCACGCCCACTTCGGGCTCGACCTCCAGCAGGCGATCGACGCCCCGACCTTCCAGACCGACCACTTCCCGTCCTCGTTCTGGCCGCGCCGGGCCGCCCCGGGGCGGCTGGTGGTCGAGGCCCGCCATGACCCGGCCGTGATCGACGGCCTGCGGTCAAGGGGCCACCTGGTCGGGGTCGCCGACTCCTGGTCGCTCGGCCGCACCTGCGCGGTCGGCCGCGACCCGGCCACCGGCTTCCTGCTCGCCGCCGCCAACCCCCGCGGCCGCCAGGGCTACGCTGTCGGCCGCTAGAACGCCGGTCAAGTATCCGGGTTCGAGAGATTGCATGGCCGCCGTGGGCGGCGCGCAAGCTCCAGGGCTGCACGGATGGTTTGGCGCTGGATGCGGCGCCGGATACTTGACCGCCCTTCTAGCGGATAGCGACACGATGTGGCGGCTGCGCGTTGACCGTCAGGCGTCCAGGACGAAGGTGAACGAGGCGCGCCGGCTGCCGCCGGCGTCGCGGACGTCGGCGAGCAGCAGCTCCTGCTGGAAGATGCCGTCGCCAGCGTTGCCCGGCTCGCCGGGGAAGTAGAGCTGGGTGGTGAGGACCGGGCGGTTGGGCGCCTGGACCTTGACGTGGATGTGGCGGGTGCGGCCGGTGTAGATGCCAGGCACGACCGTCTCGAGACGCCAGCCGCCCTTGGCATCGCTGAACTGGTGCCCGCGCAGGCGGTAGCCCTGGTTGTCGTACTCGCCGGCGTCGTCGGCCTGCCAGAAGTCGAGCAGGGCCCGGTCGACCGGCCGGCAGTCGGTGGCCAGCACGGTCCCGGCGATGACCAGCCGCTGCCCTGGGAGGCCGGCCTCCAGCAGCGAGGCCCGCTCCGGGGAGTTGGGCGTGAAGTAGGGCCCCTCGGTCTGGGCCGGCGTCGGGTCGCCCCCGTCGTCGCAGGCCGGGGTTGGCGCCAGTGTGCCTCCGGCGGTGGCCGTGGTGGCCGGCGGGGATGCCGTGGTCGGGCTGGCCGCCGGGTCGGCCTGGTCGGTCGCGGTCCCGTCGTCGCAGGCCGCGACCACCAGGGGCAGCGGCAGCGCAAGGCCGAGCTGGAGCAGCCGCCGCCGGGTCAGGCGGGGGCCGGGGTCGGGGGCTTGCCAGGGCATCGTCCTCCCAGGCTGGTGGTGGCCGCCTAAAGTGTCGATAAGCGAGCATACGGCGATCGAGGAGGCCGGTTGGTGGCGACCAAGGCGGTGGTGTTCGACCTCGGCGGGGTGCTGATCGACTGGGACCCGCGGTACCTGTACCGAAAGCTGCTGGCCGACGAGGCGGCGGTGGAGGAGTTCCTGGCCACCGTCTGCACTCCGGAATGGAACCTCGAGCAGGACCGCGGGCGGCCGTTCGCCGAGGGGGTGGCCGAGCTGGTCGAGCGCCACCCCGTCCATGCCGCCGCCATCGCCGCCTACCACGAGCGCTGGCCGGAGATGCTCGGCGGCGGCATCGAGGCCGCGGTCGAGCTGCTGGCCGAGCTGCGCGCGGCCGGTGTGCCGCTGTACGCGCTCACCAACTGGTCGGCCGAGACGTTCGGGGTCGCCTGGGAGCGCTACGAGTTCCTGAGCTGGTTCGACGGCGTGGTCGTCTCGGGCGAGGAGCGGATCGTCAAGCCCGACCGGCGGATCTTCCAGCTGCTGCTCGACCGCTTCGGGCTGGCCCCGGCGGTGACCCTGTTCATCGACGACTCGGCGGCCAACGTGGCCGCCGCGCGGGAGCTCGGCCTGGACGCCGTCCAGTTCCACGGCCCCGACCAGCTCCGCCAGGACCTGACGGCCCGGGGCCTGCTCGACGCCGCCCCCGGCGGGTCCTCGGGCTGACCGCGGTCAGCCCGCCTGGACGGTCGCGACCGAGCCGGCCGGCCTTGGTGACCCCGACCCGGTCGCGAGCAGCTCGTCAGTGCGGCTTGAGGTGGCGCTGCCACCAGTCGAGCACGGCCTCGAACCGGGCCACGCGGTGGCTCGGCAGTCCGGACCGGGTCAGCTCGTGGCCCTCGCCGGGGAACAGCAGCAGCTCGACCTCGACCTTGCGCTGCTTGAGGGCGACGAACAGGCGCTGGGCCTGTTCGACCGGGCAGCGCCAGTCCTGCTCGGAGTGGATCAGCAGCATCGGGGTGCGGATCCGGTCGACGTGGGTGAGGGGGCTCTGGGCGGCCACCCGCTCCGGGTCGGTGCCGTTGTACTGGGGGACGAAGAACCAGCCGATGTCGCTGGAGCCCTCGAAGCTGTCGAAGGCGTTGCAGGCCCGCTCGCTGATCGCGGCCGTGAACCGGTCGCTGTGGGCAACCAGCCAGGTGGTCATGAAGCCGCCGTAGGAGCCGCCCATCACCCCGACCCGGTCGCCGTCCAGGTCCGGGTCCTCGAGGGCGGTGTCGAGCAGGGCGAGCAGGTCCTGGCTGTCCAGGTTGCCGAAGTCGCCGACGATCGACCGGCCGTGGGCTTCGCCGTAGCCGGCCGAGCCGCGCGGGTTGCCCATCACCACCGCGTAGCCGGCGCCGACATACACCTGGGCCTCGTCGAACAGCGTCCAGCCGTAGTGGGCGAACGGCCCGCCGTGGACCAGCAGCAGGACCGGGAACGGCCCGGCGCCGGCCGGCTTCAACATCCAGCCGTGGACCGCCGCGCCGTCGGGGGCTGTCGCCGCCACCTCGTGCATGGGCCGCAGCGACGCCGAGCGGGACAGCAGCGCCCCGAAGTCGGTCAGGGTCCGCTCCTGGCCGTCCCGGACGACCACCACCTCGCCGGCGGAGGCTGGGTCGCTGACCACGGCGGCGACGACTCCGCCGGCGACGTCGTAGTCGTGCACGGTGCGCTGGCCGCCGACCAGCTCCCGCGGCTCGCCGCCGTCGACCGGGAAGCGCAGCAGCCTGATCGCCCCGCGGTTCAGCGAGACGGTCGTCACCGCCTCCTCGTCCACCAGCAGGGGCAGGATCCCGGAGCCGAACGCGGGGTCGTGCTCGAACCGCTCGGGGTCGGTCAGCCGTTCGGGCTTGCCCGAGCCGTCGGCCGGGACCCTCCACAGCACCGTCGCCCGCCCGGCCAGGTCGGGGGCCGCGGCCACGAACCACACGGTGGCCCCGTCGGGCGAGAACGCCGGCCGCCCGATGGTCAGGTCGGTCGCGGTGACCTTGACCGCGTCGCCGCCCTCGGCCGGGGCGATGAAGATGTCGCTGACCGTGTCCTCGTCGCGGGAGTCGTGGCGGGCGGAGACGAAGGCAACGCTGCGCCCGTCCGGGGTCCAGGCCGGGTCGCCGTGGTCGTAGTCGCCGCGGGTGACCTGGACCGGCTCGGCGTCGGCGGCCAGCGCATCGACCACGAACACGTGCGGGCGCCGGTCGAAGGCGAAGCCGAGGTTGTCCAGGCGGTACTGGAAGGTGGTGATGCGTCGGGGCGGTTCCTTCTCCGGCGGGACCTCCTTGTCGGTGCCGTAGCGGCCCTGCTCGGGCACCCGGGCGACGTAGGCGATCCGGTTGGAGTCGGGGCTCCAGGCGAACGACTCGACCCCGATCGGGTGCTCGCAGACTCGGCGCGGCTCGCCGCCGTCGACGGGCATGACGTGGAGCTGTGGCTTCTCACCCTCGCCGGCCCGCAGGAAGGCGAGCAGGCGGCCGTCAGGAGAGAGCCGCGGCCGGGCGTCGCGCTTGCCCGAGGTGAACCGGCGGGGCGGGGCCGAGCCGTCGGCCGGCACCAGCCACAGGTCGCTGCGGTACTCGTTGGCCTCCAGGTCCATCCTGCCCACCGCGACCACCAGCAGGCGGCCGTCGGGAGAGAGGGTGGGGGCCGATGGGGTGCGGAGATGGGCGAGATCGGCGGGAAGCATGCTTCGAGGCTATCACGCGCCCGCCGGCTGGCCGCTGGTCTCCAGGCTGGCCATCCAGCTGCCGTGCAGTCGGGCGTAGGCGCCCCCCTGGTCCGCCAGCAGCTCGTCGTGGTTGCCTTGCTGGACCAGCCGTCCATGCTCCAGGACCAGGATCAGGTCGGCATGCTCGGCGGTGGCCAGCCGGTGGGCGATGGCCAGGGCGGTCCGGCCGTCGGTGAGCCGCTGGATGGCGTTGCGCAGCGCGACCTCGGTGGCCGGGTCGACCGCCGAGGTCGCCTCGTCCAGGATCAGGCAGCCGGGGTCGGCGAGGTAGCCGCGGGCCAGGGAGACCAGTTGGCGTTCGCCGACCGACAGGTGCTCGCCGCGCTCGCCGACCCGGGTGCGGACGCCCCTTGGCAGCCCGTCGACCCAGCCGTCGAGGCCGAGCGCTTCGAACGCCGACCGCACCTCGCGATCGGTGGCCTCGGGCCGGCCCATGCGGACGTTGTCGGCGACGCTGGTGTCGAACAGGAAGCCGTCCTGGGGGACCATGACCAGCGAGGAGCGCAGCGAGGCCAGGCTGACCTGGCGCAGGTCCACCCCGGCGACCCGGATCGCGCCGGCGGTCGGGTCGGCCAGCCGGATGAGCAGCTTGGCCAGGGTGGTCTTGCCCGAGCCGGTGGTGCCGACCAGGGCGACCCGGGTGCCGGCGGGGATGGCCACGCTGACCTCGGTCAGCACCGGCGGGCCGCCGTGGTAGGCGAACGACACCCGCTCCAGCTCGATCTCGAGGGCCCGCGCCGGCAGGGTCAGCCCAGGCCGAGGGTCCTCGACCTCGACCGGGGTGTCGAGCACGTCGAGGACCTTCTTCCAGCCGGCCACCGCCTGCTGGGTCATGTCGAGGATCTCGGTGAACTCGGCCACCGGCTCCAGGAAGATGGCGACCAGGAAGACGAAGGCGACCAGGGTGCCGACGGTCAGGCCGCCCTCGGGACCGATCGCCATCCCGACCACCAGCACGGCCGCGGTGGTGAGGACGCCGAACAGCTCCCCGGAGGGGAAGAACAGGGCGCCGATGGTGCCGGCGCGGACCTCGGCCCGCCGGCGGTTCTCGACCGCCCGCATCACCCGGCGCTGCGCCTGCGCCTGCACGCCGTAGGCACGGATCACCGCGGCGCCCTGGATCGACTCCGAGATGGCGGCCAGCATCTCCCCGACCCTGGTGCGCATCGCGTCCCAGGCCATCACCACCCGGCGTTGCATGACGCGGAGCACGAGCACGATGGGGAGGACGGTGGCCACCGCGACCAGGGCCAGGCGCCAGTCGTAGGCCACCATCGCGACCAGCGCGGCCAGCATCAGGGCGCTGTTGATGATCCAGGCCAGGCCGCCCCAGCGGAAGAACTGGCCGAGCGTCTCCACGTCGGAGGTCACCCTGCTGACCAGCGCGCCGCGCTGCTCTTCGGTGTGGTGGGCCATGCTGAGGGCGTGGATGTGGTTGAAGGCCCGCACCCGCAGGCCGCACAGGGCGCGCTCGCTGGCCGTGGCCAGCCGCTGGTTGGTGGTCCTGGCCGCCCAGGCGGTCAGCAGCACCAGGACCACGCCGATCCCGGCCAGGGTCAGCACCCCGGCCATCCGGACCGGTCCGCCGGTGATGTGGTGGTCGATCGTCTGCTGGACCAGCACCGGGGTGATCACCCGGCCGCCGCCGGCGACAAGGGCCAGCAGCAGGGTGAGCACGGCGCCCCTGCGCAGCTCCGGCGAGGCGGCCAGGCCCCGCCGGAGCAGCCGCATGGCCTGGATGCGCTCCTGGACCGGCTCGCCCGCGTGCATCAGCGGCCCTCGACCTCGGCCTGCTCGTAGGCGCGGACCAGCCGGGCGTATCCCGGTGTCCCGGCCAGGAGCTCGGGGTGGCTGCCCTCGGCGACCAGGCGACCTTCCTCCAGGAACAGGATCCGGTCGGCGAGGGCGATGGTGGCCAGCCTGGAGGCGACCACCACGGTGGTGGTCGAGGGCAGATGGCCGGCCAGGCCGCCGAGGATGGCCGCCTCGGTCACCGGGTCGACGCTGGAGGTGGCGTCGTCCAGCACCAGCAGGCGGGGCCGGCCGGCGAGGGCGCGGGCCAGCGCGACCCGCTGGCGCTGGCCGCCCGAGAGCGTCGCCCCCCGCTCGCCGACGACCGTGCGGTAGCCCTTGGGCAGCCGGGCCACGAATT
>DATHIG010000330.1:0-3055 GCA_035490035.1 Actinomycetes bacterium | reverse complement strand
CCGACGAGCCCACCGGCAACCTCGACGCGGCCAGCACCGAGGCGCTGCTGGCCCTGCTCGAGCGGCTCCGGCGGGCGTTGCGGCTGACGGTGATGGTCGCCACCCACGACCCGGCCGTGGCCGCGATCGCCGACCGGGTCGTCCGCCTGGTCGGCGGCCGGGTCGTCGGCGACCACGCCATCGACGGGCGTGCCCCCCTCGACCTGCATGCGCTGGAGTGACCATGGCGTGGCTCGCGCTCCGGCAGCTCGCCGGCCGCCGCACCTCCAGCGGCCTGGCCGCCCTCGGCCTGCTGGTCGCCACCCTCGGGTTCATCGTCCTGGTCAGCACCTCGCAGACGACCAGGGCGGTGCTCCAAGGCGACATCGCTCGGACCTGGACGGCCCCTTACGATCTGCTGATCCGGCCGGCCGGATCAGTGACCTCGCTTGAGGCCGGCCAGGGCTTGGTCCGCCCCAACTACGTCAGCGGCCTGGCCAGCGGCGGGATCACGCGGGCCCAGCTCGACGCCGTCCGCCGCATCCCCGGCGTCGAGGTCGCCGCCCCCGTCGCGATCGCTGGCGCGGTCAACTGGCAGGTCGGCGGCTTCGGCATGGACCTGTCGCGGGAGCCGGAGGGCCGGCCGCTGACGGTCTACCGGCTGCGCATCACCTCCACCACCGACGCCGGCCTGTCGACCGGCACCATTGAGACCCACTACCTGGTGGTGGCCAGCCAGGGCGAGGTGCGCTACCTCCAGGGGTCCCGCGACGCCGTCCTGCGCATCGGCAAGCGCACGATCGGCTGTTCGTACCCGGTGACCTGCTTCGCCCCGCGGGTCTGCGACCAGGGGCCGTGCGGCCCGCCGGCGGACCCGCCCCAGTACGGCGTCGAGATGCTGCAGCCGATCGTGATCGCCGGCGTCGACCCGGTGGCCGAGGCGCGCCTGGCCGGCCTGGACCGCTGCGTGCAGGCCGGCCGCTACCTCGCCCCGGGCGACCGGGTCCGCGGTGCTCCCGAGCGCGACCCGCCGGGCACCCGCATCCCGGTGCTGGTCAGCGCCCGCTCCTTCGTCGACGAGACCCTCGTCGGGCGCCTGGCCCGGGCACCTGACGAGAAGGGGGTGCTGGCTGGCGGGCGCCCGGCCGACCTGCGCGGCTGGCGGCCGGTCCGCCAGGCCAGCATGAGCGCCGCCGAGCTGTACCGCGTCTACCTGCCGCGGGTCGGCACCGAGGTCGACGAGTGGCCGCTGTGGTCGATGGGCGACGTCAGCTACGGGCAGCGGCCAGACGGCAGCCTGGCCGCTGCCACCCGGAGTCCTGACCTCTCGATCTACCAGCGCAGCAACGTCCGCATGTTCGGCGAGGAGCTGACCGTCCCGCCGGCCGCCCGCGATCGCTGGTTCCGGCGGGTCGCCCAGCACGGCTACCTCGGTCCCGAGGGCAACCGCTACTGGGACCCGGTCGGCACCTACGACCCTGGATGCCTGCCCGGCTTCGACCCGCTCGCCGGGGGCGGGCTGGAGACCTACTCGGCGCCGTCGGTCCGCCTCGGCGACGGCCGCGAGCTGCGCCCGAGCCGTTCGCTGGGCGGCTACGTCAACAGCCCGCCGCTGCTGCTGACCACCATGGAGGGGGCGGCCTGGCTGTCGGACCCGGCGCGCTTCCAGGGCCGGCCCGGCGCCGCGTTCATCAGCGTGGTGCGCGTCCGGGTGGCCGGCATCGGCGAGCCCGGCCCGGTCGCCCAGGCCCGCCTCGGCCGCGTGGCCGCCGACATCCGTGAGGCCACCGGCCTGCAGGTGGACGTCGTCAAGGGCGCCTCCCCGCGGGCCGTCCAGGTCGACCTGCCCGCCGGTCGCTTCGGCCGCCCCACCCTCACCGTCGAGGAGCCGTGGTCGGTCAAGGGTGTCGCGCTCCGCTTCACCAGCGCAGTCAGCGCTCAGAACGTCGGCCTGTTCGCGCTGGCCCTGGTCGCCGCCACCATCCTGGTCGGCGAGACCGCCTACATCGCGGCCCGCCGGCGCCGCGCCGAGTTCGGGGTGCTGCGCGCGCTCGGCTGGCCGACAAGCCGGATCATCTGGCTGGTCGAGCTGGAGATGCTGCTGCTCGGCCTCGCCACCGGGCTGGTCGCCGTGGCCGTCGGCCTGCCCCTCACGGCCTGGCTGGGGGTTGGGGCGCTCGCCTGGACGGCCGCGGCGGCAGTCCCGCTTGCCATGGCCGTCGCCGGCCTGGCCGCCCTGATCCCGGCGCTGTCGGCGGCGCGCGGTACGACCGTCCGCACGATCGCCGGCCGGGCCAGGGTCCGCCGCAGCCGCCCGCCCCGCTCGGCGGTCACCCTCGGGCTCCGCGACCTGGCCGGGCTGTGGCGGGTCGAGGCGCTACTCGGCGTTGTCGCGATCGCCCTCGGTGCGGCCATGCTCGGCGGGGTGGTGTTGGTGGGCTCCGCGTTCCGGGGGCAGCTCGACACAAGCGTGCTCGGCGTCTACCTGAGCGGCCGGATCCGACCCTTCCATTTGGCTGTCGCCGTGCTCACGCTCGCGATCGGGGCGCTCGCCGCCGGCCAGGTGGTCACCCTCAGCTACCTGCAACGCCAGGCCCAGCTGGCCGCACTGCGGGCGCTCGGCTGGCCCAAAGGCCAGGTGATGCGGCTGCTGGCCGCCCAGGGGCTCGGCCTCGGGGTCGCCGGCGGCCTTGCCGGAGCCCTGGTCACCTGGGCGGCAGGCACGATCGTGGGCGCGGCCCCGTCGGCGGTCGCCCGGGCCGCAGCCGCCGCCCTGGTCGCCGCCCTGGCCGCGACCGCGCTGGCGGTGGCTGGCCCGCTACTGCACGCCGTCCGTTCCCGCCCCGCCGATGTCCTCCGCGGCGAGTGAGCCGGCCTGGCCGCGCACTGTCGACGCGCGCGTGCCGCAGCCCCTGTGGTCACGAGGGCTGGGGGTGCCATCAACCGGACATCACGGCACTTTGCCGGGCTCTGGGGATCGGCCTGCAGCGGGCGGGGCGCCGGCGCGTCATGGCGGCGATGATCAGCACGGTGCCAACTGCCGTGGTGATCGCTGGTGGCCAGGCATGCTAGAGCT
>DATHIG010000329.1:0-13677 GCA_035490035.1 Actinomycetes bacterium | reverse complement strand
CGGGTGGCCGTCAAGGTCCTGCGCCCCGAGCTCGCCGGCGACCCCGCGTTCCTCCGGATGTTCCGCCACGAGGTCGCCGCCTCGCGCCGTGTGGTCGGGTTCTGCACCGCCAGGGTGCTTGATGCTGACGTGTCGGGCCCGCTGCCGTACCTGGTGACCGAGTACGTGGAGGGGGTTCGGCTTGACCAGGCGATCGCCGCCAGCGGGCGCCTGCCCGCCACCGACCTGGAGGGGCTGGCGGTCGGCATGGCAGCCGCCCTGACCGCCATCCACGGGGCCGGGGTGGTGCACCGCGACCTCAAGCCGAGCAACGTGCTGCTCTCCTATTTCGGCCCCAAGGTGATCGACTTCGGCATCGCCCGGGCCCTCGACGCCAGCGCCAGCACCGCCACCGGCAAGCTCATGGGCTCGCCGGGATGGATGGCGCCGGAACAGTTCGCCCAGCTGCCGGTGACCGCCGCGGTCGACATCTTCGTGTGGGGCTCCCTGGTCGCCTACGCCGGCACCGGGCGGCGGCCGTTCGGGCAGGGCACGGTCGTGGAGGTCGTCCACCGGATCAGGCACGAGCCGCCCGACCTGGAGGGCCTCGAGGATCGGCTGCGTGAGCTGGTCGAGGGCTGCATGGCCAAGCAGCCCGAGCGGAGGCCGAGCGCCAAGGCGGTCCTGCTGGAGCTGCTCGGCGACCACGCGGACCCAGATCCGCAAGCCAGCGCCACCCAGCTGCTCCAGCAGAGCTGGTCACCGCCGGCGGCCGCAATCCAGCCGCCAGCGCCGCCACCGCCGACGACCCGGCCCAGGCGGCGACGGCGGGCCCGCGGGTGGCTGGCCCTGCTCGGCCTGGTCGCGGTGGTGGCGGCGGCGGTGCTGGCCAGCCAGCCGGACCTGCCGGAGCGGTGGCTGAGCGGCCAGCCGGAAGGTCCCTCGGTGGCCGCAACCACCCGGCCGGCCAACGTCACCACCCCGGCCCCGACACCACCGTTGTGCGAGCTGCTCGGCGACCTGGGTGTGGGTGGCACGCTTGGCGGACGACCGGCCGACCGCGCGTTCGCGACCGCCGCCGGCGCGGCCGGCGGCTGGCTGCCGGAGCCGGCGGCGCTGCCTCGCGCTCTCGGGGGCCATCAGGTCCAGGGCGGCTGCACCCGGACCTGGGCGCGCCCGGCCGGCCCGGTGGTGGCGGCGCTGTTCCAGTTCCCGTCCAGGACCGACGCGCGCGCGATGCGGAGCCAGCTCCGCAACGCACTCGGCGACCGGGGCGTCCTGCCCGTTCGGGTGCCGCGGGTCACCGGCGGCGAGCTGTACCTCCTCGAGCCGGGTGGGGGCAGGGGGCAGCTGGTCATGTTCGCCTGCAACGAGCGGGTCCTGCAGATCCACCTTGCCGCGTCGGCGTCGGCTCCTGATCCGCTGCTGGTGCGGCTGGCCCAGGGGGCCAACCGCCGGCTCCACGAACGCACCGGCTGCCCGCTGTAGTCGGCGCCAGGCCACCGGTGACCACGGCGCAGCCAGGCGGATGCCTGGCTGCGCCGGGTCAGCGTGCTGTCAGGAGGCGAGTCCGGCGCGCCGACGGATGAGCAGGAGCAGCCCGGCCCCGGCCACCAGCAGCCCGCCGCCGACGGCCAGCAGCAGTGGGCTGTGGGAGCCGGTGAACGGCAGGGTGCCCGGCGAGCCTGTTGGGCCGGGCGGGGTGCTGGTCACGGTGAAGGTCGCGCTGCAGATCGGCGGCCTGGTGGTGAACTGGTAGGTGCCGGGTCGGGTCGGACCCCCGCCCACGTCCTGCAGCGGATCCATGCGGGCCGGGATGGTCACCGTGGTCCGGAAGCGCCCCTGGTTGTCGTTGGGGATCTCCCCGAGCCCGACAGCGCCGACGGTGCCGTCCTGGCCGCTCTGGAACACCAGGTCGGTGCTGGTCGAGGTCGACCCTGGGTTGTTGCAGCCGTGGCCCTGCACGGTCACCTTGGTGCCCACCGGGCCGCTACTGGGCGACACGACCAGGCCTGCGGCTCCATCGTCCACCGGGGGCGTCGGCTGGCCAGGGTGGGCGAGGTCGATGACGATCCGGGTCGGGTCGGTCAGCTCCAGCACGCGGAAGCCGACCCGCCGGGTCACGCCGATCCCGGCGGTGGTCTGGCCTTCGAAGGAGCCTGGGGCGTTGACCTCGCGCAGGGCCGGGAAGTCGGGACGCAGCCGGGTCGGGCGCAGGACCGGGCGATAGTCCTGGTCGTGGGTGGGGGCGCGTACCACGACCTCGAGGAACGCCGTGCCGCGAAGCCGCAGCGGCGCCCCCGAGCCGTCCAGGCGCACCACCGGCACGTAGCGGACCGAATAATAGGCGGGGATGGGCCCGTCGAGCTGGAACACCACCCGGTCGAAGCTGGCGTGGCGTCCGGCCCGTAGCCCGACCAGCTTGGCAAAGCCGATCGGCGGGTGCTCGACCACCCGAGGCTGGGTGGAGAAGCCGGGCTGGGTGCTGGCCAACCCGGCGGCGGGGTCGAAGACGGCGGTGATGAGCAGGGCTGCGGCGGCGGCGGCGAGGAGCCGGGCCAGGTGCCGGACAACGCGCATGGTGACCTCCTTGGGCATCTGTGGGCGCTGCCACCAGCCTGGTCGGGTGAGGTCACGATGCGAGGTACCGACCGCATCGGCGCGATGTCCGGTTCAACTCGCTTGTGTCACGGTGAGGTCGCGGACCGGTACGCGCCCTTCGATGGAGGTTCGGCCCTGGTCCAGGTCTTGCTCTGGAACTTGATCTGGATCTTGATCTCGTTCAGAGCCAGTCCAGGTGCTTGAACAGGAGGTACAGGCCGCCGGAGAGGACGACCAGGAGCACGACCGAGGCAACGAACCCTGACTGCTGGGCGAACCCGGGGTAGGGCACGTTCATGCCGTAGAAGCCGGTCACCGCGGTCGGCACCGCGATGATGGCCGCCCAGCTGGTGACCTTCTTCGTGATCGTGGTCAGGCGGTTGCCCTGGATGGTGAGGTTGGTCTCCAGGATGGTGGAGACCAGGTCGCGCAGGGACTCGGTCCACTCCGTTGCCCGCAGCACGTGGTCGTAGACGTCCTGGAAGTACGGGCCCATGTCCTGGTCGACCAGCTTCAGGTCGCGGCGGAGCAAGGTGTTGACGACCTCGCGCATGGGCAGCACCACCCGGCGCAACACCACCAGCGACTTGCGCAGCTCGAACGAGCGGCGCTGCACCTCGACATTGCGGGGCCGCTCGTCGAACAGCAGGTCCTCAAGGCCCTCCAGGGCGTCGTCGAGCTGCTGCACGGCGGCGAAGTGCCCGTCGACGACGAAGTCGAGCAGCCCCCACAGCAGGAACCCGACGCCGTGGGTGGCCAGGTCGGCCGAGCCGTCCCAGCGAGCCACCACACCGTCGATGTCGAACCGGGGGTCCTTACGGACGGTGATCAGCGCCCGTGGGGTGGCGAATGCCGCCAGCTCGCTGGTGATGAGCCTGCCGGTGGCCGGGTCAAGGCTGACCGCGTAAGCGGTGAGGAACGTATGGTCCTGGTAGCGGTCCAGCTTGGGCCGCTCGTGCTGCTGGATGGCGTCCTCGACCGCCAGGGGGTGCAGCGCGAACTCCTCGGACACGACCGCCAGGTCCTGCCGGTCGGGCTCGCACAGGTCCAACCAGACCACCGTGCCCGATTCCTTCAGGTAGTCGGAGATCTGGGCTGCCGGAAAGTCCTTGGCCTCCAGCACCCCGTCGCGGTACAGCCGGGTATGGCGCATACGACCAGCCTATCGGCAAGCAGGCCCCGCCGACGGGATATCTGCTGCTCGCCGCCTCCAGGGCACACCCACGGACGACCGGGACGACCCGGCGACTATGGCAGTTTGGCGACGGTGAGCAGCACGGCTGCGTCCTCCAGAGCATGCAGGGTGTGCCGCGCCTGGGGAACGATCAGCAGGTCACCGTCGCGCCCTTCCCACTCCGCGGCCTCCGCAACCAGCCGCACCCGACCATGCAGCACGTGCACGGTCGCCTCGCCGGGATTCTCGTGTTCCGACATCGACGACCCGGCGGTCAACGCCACCAGCGTCTGCCGCAGCACATGCTCATGTCCACCGTAGACGGTCCGTGCGCTCCGGCCGGCCGAGGCGGCAGTGGCCGACTTCATCAGCTCGCGAGCGAGCGCATCAAGCGACAGCTTCTCCATGCATCCAATGTGACCACCCGGTCGCGCAGCCGTCAACGACACCCTTGACGGCGCGGGCCGGCAAGCAGCCAGACACCTATTCGGGCGGCGGCCAGTCGGGCTCGGGAGCCGGAGTCAGCCGCAGGGAACCCGATGCGACCAGCTCCCCGTCCGCTTGGACGATCACGTGATCGTCGAGCACCAGCACCTCAACCGTTGCGTGGCTGAGCTTGGCGGCCCACTCCCGCACGTACGCTGTGGGCTCCTGCTCCATGCCGCTCCTCACCCCGCTCCGCAACCGGTTTCGAGATGACCGTCGCCAGGATGGCTTCGCCCCTGGTCCCATGCACGGCGAGGGAGCGCCAGAAGGCGCGTCGGGCGAGGGCGAGGCCCATCGACCGGGTCAGCCAGGACGAGCGTCCAGGTGGCATGCGGTGCTCCTCGTGCTCACCGTGTGGCGGCTGCTTGGATGCCGGAGGTTGCTCCGTTGTCCGCTACGATCGTCCTACCGGTCGCGCATGGCGCCCGGCTGAACGGCCGCCACCAACCACCGGAACTCTGTTGAAAGCCTGGCTTCGGGCGATCGCCTGAGCCGGACCCTCGGGCAGCGCAGGCGGCCGCGGGCAGCGTCCCGCCGAGAGGCCAGCCGCGAGGCCTCCGGCTGGCGTCCCCGGCTGACCTGCACGGTCAGCCTCCGCGTCCTGACCGTCGGCGCACCCAGACGCCAGGTGCCGGACAGCGAGCGTTCACCCAGAGTTCCATGTATCGTCGATGGACGGGTGGCTGAAGGTCACCAATACTCGGCTTGAGATGGTGAGAGCTGGCAAGGACGACCAGCCACGCGACCAGGGGGTCGCCGGGATGCAGACAGGCGCCAGGAGTGCCGTCGCCATACGCAGCCTCGCGTTGATGCGTCCGTGAGGCGCGCCGCCAGCCTCGTGCTGGCCGCCTTGCTGGCGATCGGGGTCGGGACCGCGATCGTTGCCTCGGTCAGGGATCGGGTCGCGGCGGGCAGGCCGCCGCCGCTGACGACCGTTCCCGGGGTGATCGGCTCCGAGAAGCAGCCGTTCTTCCGCGACCCGGCGGTGGCGGCCGCGTTCGCCCGCCACGGGCTCGATGTGCAGGTCGACAGCGCCGGGTCGCGCGAGATCGCCACCCGGGTCGACCTCGACCGGTACGACTTCGCCTTTCCTGCCGGCATCCCGGCCGCCGAGCGGATCCGCCGTGAGCGCAAGGTCACCGCGTTCTACCAGCCGTTCTACACCCCGATGGCGGTGGGGACGTTCAAGCCGATCGCCCAGCTGCTGGCCAAGGCCGGTGTGGCCAGCCCGCTGGCCGGCGGCTACTGGCGATTCGACATGCGGCGCTACCTGGCTCTGGTCGAGAAGGAGACCCGCTGGGACGAGCTGCCCGGCAACAAGGTCTACCCGGCGCGCAAGTCGCTGCTGATCGCATCGACCGACGTGCGCACCTCCAACTCGGCCGCCATGTACCTGGCCGTCGCCTCCTACGTCCGCAACGGCGACCGGGTGGTCGAGAACGCCGCCCAGGGCGACAAGCTGGTGGACGAGGTGGCCCCGCTGTTCCTGCGCCAGGGGTTCTCGGCGTACTCGACCGAGGGGCCGTTCGAGGACTACCTGACCATCGGCGTCGGCAAGACGCCCATGGTGATGATCTACGAGGCCCAGTACCTGGCCAGGGCGGCCGCCCAGGACGGGTCGATCGGCCCGGACCGGGTGCTCATGTACCCGGAGCCAACCGTGCTCACCAAGCACACCCTGGTGCCGCTCAAGCCGGCCGGGGACCGGGTCGGGCGGCTGCTGAGCAGCGACCCGGAGCTGCAGCGGCTGGCTGTCAAGCACGGCTTCCGGACCGCCGACGCCGCCACCGTCCGCAGATACCTGGCCGACCGGAAGGTGGCCGTGCCGCCCGACCTGGTCACCATCGTCGAGCCGCCCACCTACGAGGCCCTCGAGCACCTCATCACCCGCATCCAGGAGCGCTACTGACCCAGGGAGGCATACCGCACGTGACCGATCGACCGACCACCGAACCCGCCGACAGCGCAGCACCCGATGCCGCTCCGGCGGCGCCGGCCACCGTGGCCGCGCCGGGCACCGAGCTGGTGCTGGTGCCGCCGGCGCCGGTGTCCGCGGTCGGCCCGACCCAGGCCGCCACCGTCATCCCGGTCGACCCGGCGGTGGCCAGGCAGCTGGAGGCCACCGCCGACGCCTTCGCCGAGTCGGTGGCCGGCCTGGACGTGCACAGCCCCGACTTCACCGGCAAGGTCGGGTCGATCACCCGCATGGGCGACCGCGAGATGCGCGAGGCCGCCGCCGTCTCCAACCGGATGCTGGAACGGCCGGTCAAGGCCATGGGCTCCGGCCTGTTCGACGCCGGCTCGCCGGTGTCCAAGTCGCTGATCGACCTGCGCAACACCGTCGAGGAGCTGGACCCTGCCCGGCAGGGGGACCTGTTCAGCACCCGCAAGCTCCTCGGCATGATCCCGCTCGGCAGCAAGCTGCGCGACTACTTCGACCGCTACCGCTCCTCCCAGACCCACCTGGACGCGATCATCAACTCGCTGTACCGGGGCCAGGACGAGCTGCGCAAGAACAACGCGGCCATCGAGCAGGAGAAGGTCAACCTCTGGGCCACCATGGGCCGGCTGCAGCAGTACGCGCTGCTGGCCCGGCGCCTGGACGAGGCACTGGAGGACCAGGTCGCCGGGCTGGAGGCGACCGACCCCGACAAGGCCAGGACGCTGCGCCAGGACGTCCAGTTCTACGTCCGCCAGAAGCACCAGGACCTGCTCACCCAGCTTGCCGTCGCCGTCCAGGGCTACCTGGCCCTCGACCTGGTCCGCAAGAACAACCACGAGCTGATCAAGGGCGTCGACCGGGCCACCACCACGACCGTTGCCGCCCTGCGCACGGCCGTCATGGTCGCCCAGGCCCTGGCCAACCAGCGGCTGGTCCTCGACCAGATCACCGCGCTCAACTCCACCACCGGCAACCTGATCGAGTCGACCTCCTCGATGCTGCGCCAGCAGACCGGGCGCATCCACGACCAGGCGGCCAGCGCGACCATCAACCTGAACCAGCTCAGGACCGCCTTCGCCAACATCTACGCGACCATGGAGGCGGTCGACACCTACAAGGGCGCAGCCCTGCAGAGCATGCGGGCGACCGTCGACGCGCTGGAGTCGGAGGTCGCCAAGGCCCGCGGCTACCTGGAGCGGGCCAAGGGGTCGGCGCCTGTCGACGACGGTGGTCCCGGGCCCGGCGACGCCGAGCTGGCCCTGCCGGCGGCCGCGGGGGGGAGCTGACTCCCGTGCGGCGGCTGGCCGTCCCGGTCCTCCTGGCGCTGGCGCTGGTCATCGGTGGCTGCACCGGCGACGCCGGGGAGCAGCCGCCCGCCGACCCACCGAATACCCTGCGGGTCCTGGCCGGGTCGGAGCTGAAGGACGTCGAGCCCCTGGTCGGCCAGATCCGCGAGGCCACCGGGGTCAACCTGCGCTTCGAGTACAGCGGCACCCTCGAGGGGGCCGAGCGGATCACCGGTGCTGGCGAAGGCGGGCGGCCGGCGCTGGCCTGGTTCTCGTCGGCCCGCTACCTGACCCTGCTGGCGGCCGCCGATGGGGGCGAGGGACGGCCACTCGCCTCCGAGCGGATCATGCTGTCGCCGGTGGTGCTGGGGGTGAAGCGCTCGGTCGCGGCCCGCTTCGGCTGGGCCGGCAACCCCGACGTCACCTGGAAGGACATCGCGGCCAAGGCCAGGGCCGGGCAGCTGCGCTACGGCATGACCAACCCGGCCGCGTCCAACTCCGGCTTCTCGGCGCTGGTCGGGGTGGCCGCGGCCCTCGCCGGCACCGGCGACGCCCTGCGCACCGAGGACATCGACGAGCGCGGCCTGACCGACTTCTTCAGCGGCCAGACCCTCACCGCCGGCAGCTCCGGCTGGCTGGCCGACGCCTTCGTGACCGGCCAGGGCAAGCTGGACGGGCTCATCAACTACGAGTCGGTCCTGCTCGGCCTCAACGCCTCGGGCAAGCTCAGCGAACCCCTGGAGCTGATCTACCCCAGGGACGGCATCATCACCGCCGACTACCCGCTGCTGTTGCTCGATCCGACCAAGCGGGCCGAGTACGACAAGCTGGTGGCCTACCTGCGCGGTCCCGCGGTGCAGCGCCAGCTGATGACCTCCACCGCCCGCCGCCCGGCCGTGCCCGACGTCGCCCCCGACCAGCGCTTCCCGCGGCGGGTGCTGGTCGAGCTGCCGTTCCCGGCCAGCATCCGGGTGGTCGACGACCTGCTGCTGGCCTACCTCAACCGCATCCGGCGACCGGCCCACACCATCTATGTGCTCGACGTGTCCGGGTCGATGGAGGGGGACCGGATCGCGGCCCTGAAGCAGACCCTGGTCAACCTCACCGGCGCCGACAACTCGCTGACCGGCCGCTTCGCCAGCTTCCGGGCCCGCGAGCGGATCACCATGATCACCTTCGCCGAGCAGGTGATCGACGAGCGTGACTTCACCGTCGCGGGCGCCGGCCCGGGCGCCCCCGGCCGCGCCGCCATCCGCGACTACGTCGCCGGCCTCCAGCTGCACGGGGGCACGGCGATCTTCTCGGCCATGCGCCGCGCCTACCAGCGGGCGGCCACCGACGCGCAGCGCGACCGGGATCGCTTCACCTCGATCGTGCTGATGACCGACGGGGAGAACAACCGCGGCATCTCGCTGGAGGACTTCCTCGGCGGGCTGGAGACGGTGCCGGAACCGGCCCGGTCGGTCAAGACCTTCGCCATCCAGTTCGGCGAGGCCGACCCGGAGGAGCTGCGGCGGATCGTCCAGCGGACCTCCGGTGCCATGTTCGACGCCAACCGGGGCTCCCTGGCCTCGGCCTTCAAGGAGATCCGTGGCTACCAGTAGCGGGCGGCGGCTGCTCCGCTACCTGTACTCGAACAAGAACCTGGTCGGGTCCGCCGCCGGGCTGGCCGGCCTCGGCCTGTTTTTCACCGGGGTGGTGGGGGAGCTGTGGCCGGTGGTGGTCGCCGGCATGTACGGCATCGGCGCCCTGGCCACCCCGCCGACCAGGAGCATCGACCTGCGCAGCGGCCTGGATCCCAGCAATCTCAACCGGGCCATGGGCGAGCAGGAGCGACGGCTGCGCGGCCGCGTGCCCGACGAGGTGCTCGCCGCCGTCGGCCGCATCCACGGCCAGATCCGCGAGGTGCTGGACCGCAGGCATGCCCTGCCGCCCGGCTCACCCGACGCCTACGTGGTCGAGCGAACCACCCTGGACTACCTGCCGACCGCGCTCGAGAGCTACCTCAGCCTGCCCCGCGGCTACGCCAACCGGGTCGCGGTGTCCCGCGGCCGCACGGCCAGGCAGGTCCTGCTCGACCAGCTCGCCCTGCTCGAGGCCAAGCTCGGCGAGGTGCTGGAGGCGGTCGCCAAGGGCGACACCGACCGCCTGCTCGCCCACGGCCGGTTCCTGGAAGACCGCTTCGCCGCCTCCGAGCTGGACATCGGCCGCCGCGGCGCCTAGCTCGACTGAAGCGGATCCTGGCCGCCGCAGGCGAACGTGGCTTGCCCGGAGCCGGTGGTCGGGGGTGGATCCGCGAGATTGCTGCACGAAGACGTCGACGAGGCCGACATCGAAGCCTTCGTCGCACGCACCGCTGGGCAGGGCGGTGGTCCCGGACCCACGGTCATGGTTGACGGGAATTCATGCGCGCCGCTAGCGTCACGACGGTGACCGACGCGGAAGCGCAGGGCCTGGCCGGGCCCCCGGTTGCGGGGGACGAGACCGCGACGCTCCTGGGCTCGCTGGAGCGCCAGCGGGCGACGTTCGCGTGGAAGGTCGGTGGGCTGGACGCGAGCGGCCTGGCGGCGAAGGTCGGTGCGTCGTCGATCACGTTGGGCGGGCTGGTCAAGCACCTCGCGTTCGTCGAGGAATTCAAGTTCTCCACCATGTTGCACGGGCGAGCCCCGTCCGCGCCGTGGAACGCGGTGGACTGGGACGCCGACATCGACTGGCCGTGGCACTCGGCGGCCCGGGACTCCCCCGAGGACCTCTACGGGCTGTGGCATGACGCGGTGATCCGGTCCCGCTCGGCGGTCGCGGAGGTGCTGGCCGATGGCGGCCTGGGCCGGCGGATCGCCTACGTGCACGACAGCTCCGAGGAGCCACTCAGCCTGCGGCGTCTCCTGGTGGACATGATCGAGGAGTACGCCAGGCACGTCGGGCACGCCGACCTCATCCGCGAGACGGTCGACGGCCTCGTCGGAGAAGACCCGCCAGGGCAGCCCTACCCCTACCCGCCCCTGGCGGTGTGAGCCAGCCCTGTCCTCCGCGAATGTCGCGTTCGGACTCCAGCTGCCCACCGTCAGGCGATGCGGCGGTCGCGCCTGGGGGGCGTGAGCGCTTGAGGTGGCCCCGGCGGGCGCGAGGGGAGGGTTGCGACCCGGGAACCAGGGGACCCTTTGCATTGGTGGCAGGGCATCGCCATGCTCAGGGGGCCGTGAGCACGGCGGGGTGGCATGGCGTGGGAGGTGTGGTGCATGGCCGAGCAGGCAGAGCGGCAGGAGTTCGACCTTGTGGTCGTGGGGGGCGGCCCGGGCGGGTACCCGGCGGCGATCCGGGCGGCCCAGCTTGGCTTGCGGACCGCGCTGGTGGAAAAGGAGCGGCCGGGTGGGGTGTGCCTGAACTGGGGATGCATCCCGACCAAGGCGATGCTGCGGTCGGCCGACGTGCTGGAGACCATGCAGCACAGCGCCGAGTTCGGGGTGTTGGCCGACAACGTCCGGCTCGACTACTCGGCGGTGGTCAAGCGCAAGGAGCGGATTGTCAAGGGCCTGACCGACGGGGTGGCCGGGCTGCTGAAGGCCAACGGGGTCACGGTGGTCGGCGGGCACGCGCGGTTTGTCGGCCCGAACGCCGTGGACGTTGTCGGGGTCGGGGACGCGCCGCTGGGTGCCGGGGGGCCGTTGTACAACGCGCCGCCCGCGCCCGACGGGCGGCCGCAGGCCAGGTTGGAGGGCCGCAACCTGATCGTGGCCACCGGGTCGACGCCGGTGCTGCTGCCGATCCCCGGGATCGACCTGCCCGGCGTGGTCACCTCCGACGGCGCGTTCCTGCTCGGGGAGGTGCCGCGGCGGATCGTGATCATCGGCGCCAGCGCCGTCGGGGCGGAGTGGGCGACCATGTTCCACGCCTTCGGCGCTCAGGTGACCATGGTCGAGCTGCTGCCGACGCTGATCCCGGCCGAGGACGCCGACATGGGCAAGGCCCTCGGCCGTTCGTTCACCAAGCGGGGGATCAAGGTCCAGACGGGAAGGACGGTCTCGGAGATCACCCCAGCAGGCCCGGCAAGCAAGCAGGGGGGCGCCCTGCGGGTCACGGTCGCCGACCCGGACGGGCAGAACCCCGAACAGGTCGAGACCGACGTGGTGCTGGTCGGGGTGGGGCGCCGGCCCAACACCGAGGGGCTGGACCTGGAACGGGCTGGGGTGGTGACCGACCAGCGGGGCTGGGTCCAGGTCGACCAGCAGCTGCGGACCAGTGTGGCTGGGGTGTATGGGATCGGGGATGTGACCGGGACGGTGCTGCTGGCCCATGTGGCCAGCCACCAGGGGCTGGTCGCCGCCGGGGTGATCGCCGGGCATCCCGAGCGGATGGACTACAAGGCCGTCCCGGCCGCGACCTTCACCCACCCGGAGGTGGCCAGCGTCGGGTTGACCGAGGCCAAGGCCAAGGAAGCCGGCTACGACGTGGTCGCCGGCCGGTTCCCGTTCACCGCCCTGGGTCGGGCCCAGACCTACGGGTCGACCGAGGGGCTGGTCAAGGTGGTCGCCGACCGCAAGTATGGCGAGGTGTTAGGGGTGCACATCATCGGGCCCAGCGCCAGCGACCTGATCCCCGAGGGGGTGCTGGCGATGCAGCTGGAGGCCACCCTGACCGATATCGCCGACACCATCCACGCCCACCCGACGTTGGGTGAGGGGACCATGGAGGCCGCCATGGTGGCCCTCGGCCTCCCCGTCCACACCCCCCCGGCCCGCCGCCGCTAGCCACCGCAACGACCGCGTCAGTGCCCATGGAGGTGTGAGCGTGTGAAGGTCAAGGAGATCATGACGACGCCGGTCGTGTCCGCCGAGCCGGAGACCCCGACCACCGACGTGGTCGAGCTGCTCACCGCACACCGGATCAGCGGGGTCCCGGTCACCGACCAGGACGGCGCGGTGGTCGGGCTGGTCAGCGAGTACGACCTGCTGGTCAAGAAGGGCCCGACCGCGCGCGACGTGATGTCGTCGACGGTGATCAGCGTCACCGAGGAGACCGACGTCGAGGACGTCCGCTCCCTGCTGATCGAGATGCGGATCCGGCGCGTGCCGGTGGTGGCCGGGCAGCGGCTGGTCGGCATCGTCAGCCGCTCCGACCTGGTCGAGCTGCTTTCTCTGGAGTGGACCTGCGAGAGCTGCGGCGAGCCGGTGCGTGGCGCGCAGCCGCCCGAGCGCTGCCCGCGCTGCGGTGAACCAGCCGACCGCTTCACCCGGCAGGAACAGCCGCCGGGCGAGTAGCTCCCGTAGCCGGCCGGTGACGATGAGGAGGACCGTGATGGCGACCGACCAGAAGACCGCGCCGCGGAGGCGCGGCCAGGGCGCGAAGCGTGCGGCGGACGCGTTCGCCGACGAGAAGCCGGACGCCCTGGTCGGCTATTACCGGATGATGTGGCTGATGCGCCGGTTCGAGGAACGCTGCGCCGAGATGTACCAGCGGGCCAAGATCGGCGGCTACTGCCACCTCAACCTGGGTGAGGAGGCGACCGTGGTCGGGCTGATGGCGGCCCTGGAGCCTCGCGACTACCTGTTCACCAACTACCGCGAGCACGGCTACGCGCTGGCCAAGGGGATCGAGCCGGGTCCGGTGATGGCCGAGCTGTTCGGCAAGGCGACCGGCGTCTCCCGCGGCCGCGGCGGGTCGATGCACCTGTTCGATGTGGGCGCGCGGCTGCTCGGCGGCTACGCGATCGTCGGCGGGCAGATCCCGCTGGCCACCGGCGCCGCCCAGGCGATCGCCTACCGGGACGGCGACGAGGTGGTCATGTGCCAGATGGGTGACGGCACCGTGAACACCGGCGCCTTTCACGAGTGCCTGAACATGGCCCAGCTGTGGAAGCTCCCGATCGTCTTCGTGATCGTCAACAACCTGACCGGGATGGGGACCAAGGTCGAGGCGGCGTCGGCCGAGCCGGAGCTGTACAAGCGGGCCTGCGCCTACAAGATGGCCAGCGAACGGGTGGACGGCAACGACCTGCTGGCCGTGCGCGAAGCCGCCCGGCGAGCGGTCGACCGGGCGCGGAACGAGCGCCTGCCGACGCTGCTGGAGGCGGTGAGCTTCCGGATGCGCGGCCACTCGGTGGTCGACCCGGCCCGCTACCGGTCCAAGGAGGAGGTCGACCGGGGCCGCGCCAAGGATCCGGTGCTCGCCTTCCGGGCCAGATTGATCGCCGCCGGGATCCTGGACGAGGA
>DATHIG010000328.1:0-6227 GCA_035490035.1 Actinomycetes bacterium | reverse complement strand
ATCCTGCTCGGCATCCTCGACGGTGAGCGGTTCGAGCACCTGAGCGTTCGTACCGCGGGCGCCACCATCCGAAAGACCCTCGAGCTGGCGGCCGCCTGCGCCGACCACGTCGTCCCGGCGGAGCGCGTGGTCGAGGCGTCCCGGCGCCTGCTCGGACGGGCCGAGGAGGGCGAACGGCTGCCCGACTGGATGGTCCAGGCGGCCAGGGAGCGCATCGAGCTCGCCCGCCTGGTCGAACGCTATGCGGCCGAGAAGCGGCGGCGCGGTCGAATCGACTTCGGGGACCAGGTCGCCAAGGCGGTCGAGCTGGTCGAAGGCCACCAGGAGCTGGTCGACGAGCTCCGAGCCCGCTTCCAGCATGTCCTGCTCGACGAGTACCAGGACACCAACGTCGCCCAGCGCCGGCTCATGCAGCGGATCTGCCCACCCGGCGCCTCGATCATGGCCGTCGGCGACGCCCGCCAGGCGATCTACGCCTTCCGCGGCGCCACCATGTACAACCTCCTCTCGTTCACCGAACACTTCCCGCACCCCGCCGCCGAGGCGCCGCCGAGCCCAGGCGGTGAGCGGGTCCCGCCGACCGCGGGCACGGCGGCGCCGACCGCCGGCGCTGCGCTGACCCATGACGTCGAGCAGGTCGCGCCCACCGCTGGCGCGGCGCCGACCCATGAGGTCGAGCAGGTCGCGCCGACCGGCCAGGCCCCGCCGACCGGCCAGGCCCCGCCGACCCCGGGTGGCGAGCGATCCCCGGAGGCCTTGCCGGCGGGTGCGCCGCTGCCGCTGTCGACCAACTTCCGGTCCGGACCGCGGATCCTGGCCCTCGCCAACTCGGTGATCGACGTGATCCCCGAGCAGCGGCGCGGAGGAACGCCGCTGGTGGCCAGGCCCGGTGCCGGCGACGGCGAGGTCCGTGTTGCGCTGCTCGCCGATCAGTTCGCCGAGGCCGCGTTCGTCGCCGACCAGATCGTGCGAGCGCACGAGAGCGGCCTGCCCGACGGCACCTGGCCGGACTGGCGGGACGTCGCCGTGCTCGTCCGGTCTAAGCGGCTCCTCGGTCCGCTGCGGGAAGCGCTCGAGCATCGAGGCGTCCCCGTCGAGGTGGTCGGCCTTTCGGGCCTCCTGGAGACCCCCGAGATCGTCGACCTCGTCTCCACCCTGCGCGTGGTCGCCGACCCGGGCGCCAACGTGGCGCTGGCCCGGCTCCTGCTCGGCCCCCGCTGGCGGATCGGCCACCGGCACCTGGTCCGGCTGGCCCGCTGGGCCTCGCGGCACAACTGGGGCCTCAAGGACGAGCTGCCAGGGGAGGATCCCGACCCGGGCGACGTGAGCTTCGCCCTCGCCGAGGCCCTCGACCACCTTGACGAGGTGGAGGGGCTGGACGAGGAGGCGCGCGACCGGCTCGCCGGGTTCCGGGAGGAGCTGCGCGAGCTGCGCGCAGGCGCCCGAGGCCCACTGCTCGACCTGGTCCAGACAATCCTCGAACGCACCGGGGTCTGGGCCGAGCTGGAGGCGTCAAGGGACCGCCGGGCCGCGTCGGCCCGCCAGAACCTCGCGACCTTCCTTGACCGGGTCGCCGCATTCGCCCCGGTCCAGGGCGACCCGTCCCTGTCCGCTTTCCTGGCCTACCTGGACGCGGTGGAGGACGCATCCGAGCCGGTCGAGGCGGTGCAGCCGGCACCGGTCGACTCGGTCAAGCTCATGACCGTCCACATGGCCAAGGGACTGGAGTTCCCGATGGTCGCGGTGGCCGGGCTTTCCGCAGGCACGGGCAAGGACGGCTCGCCCAAGTACGGGATCTTCCCGGACGCCAGGGTCGCCGACCCCCGCCGGGCCCAAGGCTTCCCCTACGAGCTGCGCGAGGATGCCGGTCACCTGCCGCGCTTCGCCGGCAACGCCCGGGCGTTCCGGGCCGAGCTGGAGGCGCGCGCCCTCGAGGACGAGCGGCGGCTGTTCTACGTCGCGATCACCCGGGCCAAGCAGCTGCTGGTGCTCACCGCGTCCTGGTGGTACCAGGGGTCGGAGAAAACCCCGAAGGGACCAGGGCCGTTTTGGAGCGAGGCGGCCGGCCATCCGGCGGTCGAGGTCCTGGTCCGCGCCGACCAGCCGGCCACCAGTCCCCTCACCGAGCGGCTCAGGGCCCGCGTCAGCTGGCCGCCCGACGCCCGCCGGCCGGAAGACGAGCGCGACCCGGTGTTCCCCGAGGGCCTCGCCGGCGCCGTGGAGCTGGAGCGGACCGAGCCCGGGGCGCTGGAGCAACGGGTGCCGCTCGGCCAGTCCGACGCCTTCCAGGCGGCGACGGCCGCCGGTCGTCACCTGCTCCACGCCGCCCGGTTCGGGCCGGCGGCGCCCGCGGTCGCCCCGCCGCGCATCCTCTCGGTCAGCCAGGTCCTTACCTATGCCCGCTGCCCCCGCGACTTCTACTGGTCGGTGGTCCGGCCGCTGCCCGCGGCCCCCAAGCCCGCCGCCAGGCTCGGCGCGGTGGTCCATCGCCTGCTGGAGCGGCGGGCCCGCAGCCTCCCCGACCTCCTCGATGCCGACGACCTCGGCGGCGACCGCCCCGGCGGCGTCGCCGCCCCTGACCTGGTCGAACGAGCCGGCCGCAATTTCGCGGCCACCCGCTACGCCGACCTTCCCCCGCCCGATGCCGAGGTCGGGGTGATCCTCCGCATCGGCCCCTGGGTCGTCCGGGGTCGCATCGACGCCATCTTCGGCCTCCACACCCCCGGCGCGGCAGCCGCTGTCGAGCTGGTCGACTGGAAGACGGGTCGGCAGGCCGACCAGGCGGCGGAAGGGCTCGACCAGCTCGCGATCTATGCGCTTGCCCTGCGGCACCTGGGCGAGCTACCCGGGGATGGCTGCGTGGTCTCCTACTGCTACCTGGGCGGGGAGCGGCCGGAGATCGAGTCCCGGGTCCTCGGCCCGGTCGAGCTGGACCGGCAGCGGGAGCTGCTCGAGGCCGCCCTCGCCGCCCTCGACCGGGGTGACTACCAGCGTGCCTGCGGCCGTCCCGACTGCGAGACCTGCCGTCGCGGCACCCGTCCTCCAGCTCCCGGGGCCGCCGGCTGGGATCCGCTCCCACGGTCCTGAGGACAAGCGGCCACGCGACCCGGCTCCCGCAGGACAAAGGCCACGCGACCCGGCTCCCGCAGGACAAAGGCCACGCGGCCCGGCTCCCGCCGTCAGCCCAGTCGGGTGGTGGGGGAGGTGGAGAACCGGGCGGCGATTGCCTGCTTGAGGCCGTGGGGGAAGTCGTGCTGGATGCGTTTGTGGGCGGCGAACAGGCCCCGCTGGCCGGCGGGGTCGCCGGCGAACGCCGCCACCGCGCGCTCCGGGTCCACGTTGGCGACGGCCAGGATGGCGCCGGTGACGCCGAGCGCTCCGGCCATGATCAGGAGCGGCGCGGCGCCGACATAGAGCCAGCGGTCGAAGACCTCGAGCTCGGCCAGCAGGCGGTGCGGGTCGCCGCTCGAGTCCTTCATGCCCTGGACGGGGAGCTCGGGGAGCAGGTCGAGGGGGATGCCGGGTGGTGAGGTCTGCGGGAAGTGGTAGGCGAGCGCCGGCAGCCCGCCGGCCGCCTCGACGACCGCCTGGTAGTAGGGCCGGGGGTCGGTGGTCTGGGGCGGGCAGAGGGCCAGCACGGCGTCGGCTCCCGACTCGCGGGCGTCGCGGGTCAGGGCGGCCGCCTGCCTGGCCGACGGGCCGCCCGTCCCGGCCACCACCGGGATGCCGGAGGGCACGGCCTTGCGGGTCTCGGTCAGCAGCGCGATGCGCTCCTCGGAGGTCAGCGCGGCCTCCTCGCCGGTCGACCCGGCCACCACAACCGCACGAACCCCCAGCTCGACCAGGTTCGCGGCATGGTCGGCGGTCGCCGTTGCGTCAACCTCGCCGGCGTCGTCGAACAGGGTCGCCAGCGCGACCCCCACCCCGGTGAACAGCGGCTCCGTCATCGCCCCGCGCCTCCTCGTCACACGTCCCGCGGTCCGGCTCCCGAACGCTCCATTATCAGTGTGCCCCGGGGTCGCTCGTCCCAGGCCACCGCATCGCACTCGCGGTGCTCCAGCCCGGCGCTGCGGAGGTCGTCGGGTGGGTGGTGCGGCTGCTCGGGCGTCCGGCGCTGCGGAGGTCGCCGCTGCCTGCCTGGGATGGCTCGGGGTTTGCTCAGCCCGGGCCCAGCTGCGTAAACTGTGTAAGGAAACACTGATGTTTCTTAAATACGTCGGGAGGAGAGCGCCATGACGGCCGAGCGTGCCGGCGGCACGAGGGACCGCATCCTCGTGCTTCTGCGGCGCCACGGGCGCCTCTCAGCACCCCGGCTGGCCGAGCTGCTCCAGCTCACCTCCGTCGGGGTCCGGCGTCACCTTGCCCTGCTGGAGCGCGACGGCCTGGTCGTCTCCGCCACCGAGAAGCCAAAGCGGGGACGTCCGACCGCGGTGTACCGGCTCACCGACGCGGGCCTGGAGACCTTCCCGCGACACTACGACGAGGTCGCCCGGGAGGCGCTCGCCTTCCTCAAGGACCGTGACGCGGCCACGCTTGCCCAGTTCCTGGCCTGGCGCAACGAGCGCCTGGCGGCCAGCTACGCCGGACGCGTGGATGGCGCTACCCTGGCCGAGCGGACCGACGCCCTGGCCGAGGTCCTCAACGAGCAGGGTTTCATGGCCGAGGTCGAGCAGGCCGAAGGTGGCCTTCGTCTCTGCCAGCACAACTGCACCGTGGAGCACCTGGCCACCGAGCTGCCCGACCTTTGCACATCCGAGGCCGAGATGTTCGAGCGCCTGCTCAAAACGCCGGTCGAGCGCGAGATGACCATCGTCGACGGCGCCGTGCGCTGCGTGACCCGCATCGACACCGGCACCCGAGGCAGACGAATGCAGCACGGAACCACCCCGTCCCCCAACCGCAAGGCAACAAGGAGCTCAGCCTGATGGCAACCGAAGCCCGAGACCTGACGGCCGAGGCGCCGGAGCGGATCAACGTCGTCCCGGAGAACGTCGACCTGGGCGCCTACAAGTACGGCTGGCACGACCCGGTGAACTCCGTCTTCACGCCCAAGCGAGGGCTGTCCCACGACGTCGTCGAGGAGATCTCGGCGATGAAGCAGGAGCCCGAGTGGATGCGGAAGTTCCGCCACAAGTCGCTCGACTACTTCCTGCGCCGGCCCATGCCCCAGTGGGGCGGCGACCTGGACCAGATCGACTTCGACAACATCTTCTACTTCCTGCGCGCCACCGAGAAGCAGGCCACCTCCTGGGACGACCTGCCCGCCGACATCAAGAACACCTACGACCGGCTGGGCATCCCCGAGGCCGAGAAGCAGCGCCTGATCGCCGGCGTGGCCGCGCAGTACGAGTGCCTGGCCGGGGACACTGGCGTGTGGACGGCCAACCGCGGTGTCGTACGAATCAAGGAGATCGAGCCGGGCGACGTCGTCTTCGCCCTCGACGAGGATACCGGCCGGCTGGTGATCGCCCCGGTGAAGGCGGCCGCCCAGACCGACGTGCGCCAGACCTACGAGGTCCGGGTCGGCACCCGTTCCGTGCGGGCCACTGACAACCACCCAGTGCTGGTCCTGGAGGACGCCCGCAAGCCCGGGCGTCAGCGCAGCCGCTACCGCCGCATCTGGAAGACGGTGGGGGAGCTGCGGGTTGGCGATCTGGTCGCCGTGCCCCGCGGGCTGCCCGAGTTCGGGAAGTCGCACCGGCTCCCAGCGCTGGTCGACCGCAGTGGGCGGACGCGCGCCCCGGTGGTGACCTCACCCGACCTGCTGTGGCTTCTCGGCTATTTCCTCGGCGACGGCAACCTCCACATCTCCGGACGCACCCACCGGGTCCAGTTCGCCGTCCCGGCCCGCGACGTCGAGCTACGCGCCGAGATCACTCGGGTTGTCGGTGAGCTGTTCGGCGTGCCGGCCATCGCCGCCGACGACCAGCGGCTCGTCGTCAACTCCCGCCCGCTGGTCGACTGGTTGCAGCAGGTCGGCTTCGTCGGCACGGCCCTGTCCAAGCAGGTGCCGAACTGGGTGTTCGGCCTGCCGACCGACCAGCGCCTGGCGTTCCTTGGCGGCTGGGTCGACGCCGACGGCTATGTGACGCCTGACGCGTCTGGATCCATCGCGCTCACCAGTGGCAACCAGCCGCTGCTGGCGCAGGGAGCCGAGCTTGCCGCCCTGTGCGGGCTGCGCACCAGCAAGGTCCACCAGTTCGCCAGCCGCCACCCGTTCGACGCGG
>DATHIG010000327.1:0-3609 GCA_035490035.1 Actinomycetes bacterium | reverse complement strand
GGCCTGGTGTTGGTTCGGACTGTGTAGACACTAAATTACCGGGGTGCTGTCCGCCGTGTGTGACACGCTGCAGTTATGGCTAAGCGCGCTGGGGCCGTGCACGTGTCGACTACGCGTCGCCACTACAAGGGCAAGACGTATGAGACCGTGCTGCTGCGGCGCTCCTACCGCGAGGGCGGCAAGGTCCGCAAGCAGACGCTGGCCAACCTGTCGCACCTGCCCGACGAGGCGATCGCGGCGCTGCGCCTGGTGCTTGGCGGCAAGACCGTGGTGGACGCCGACGCCGCCCTTGAGGTGGAGCGCTCGGCCGGCCACGGACACGTGGCCGCGGTGCACACCATCGCCCGCCAGCTGGGGTTCCCGGGCCTGCTGGGGCCACCGTGCCGGGAGCGGGACCTGGCCTATGCGCTGCTGGTGTCGCGGGTGGTCCGCCCGCGCTCCAAGCTGTCCACCCTCTGCTGGTGGGACGATGTCACCCTCGGCCGCGATCTTGGGGTCGCCGGGGCGTCCACCGACGAGGTGTACGCCGCGATGGACTGGCTGGCCGACCACCAGACCCAGATCGAGACCCGGCTGGCCCGCCGGCACCTTGCCGAGGGCGGCATCGCGATGTTCGACCTGTCCAGCTCTTGGGTGGAGGGCACCCACAACGAGCTGGCGGCGTTCGGGCACTCCCGGGACGGCAAGCGCGGCAAGCCGCAGATCGAGTATGGGCTGCTGACCGACCCCGCTGGCCGCCCGGTGGCGGTGCGGGTGTTTGCGGGCAACACCGCCGACCCGACGGCGTTCACCGAGGCGGTCACCACCGTGCAGGAGGGCTTCGGGCTCCAGCGGCTGGTGCTGGTGGGCGACCGGGGGATGATCACCTCGGCGCGGATCGGCGCGCTCAAGCAAACCGGAGAACTGGGCTGGATCACCGCGTTGCGCGCCCCCGCGGTCAAGAAACTGGCCCAAGACGGCGGCCCGCTGCAGCTTGGGCTGTTCGACCAGCAGGACTTGGCGGAGATCCACAGCCCGGACTATCCCGGGGAGCGGCTGGTGGCCTGCCGCAACCCGCTGCTGGCCCAACAGCGCGCCCGCAAGCGCCAGGATCTGCTGGCCGCCACCCAGGCCCTGCTCGGCAAGGTCGAGCAGCAGGTGGCTGCCGGGCGACTCAAAGACCCCGACAAGATCCGCGTCAAGGCCGACCGGGCGCTGCGCAAACACAAGGTCGGCAAGCACCTTGTGGTCCAGATCAGCCAGGGGTCGATCAGCTGGCGCCGCGACCAGGCAGGCATCGACGCCGAAGCCGCCCTGGACGGCATCTATGTCATCCGCACCAGCGTCCCAGCGCAGACCCTGGACGCGCCCGCCACCGTCGCCGCCTACAAAAACCTCGCCTTCGTCGAACGCGACTTCCGCCACATCAAAGCCGACGACCTGGACCTGCGGCCCATCTGGCACCGGCTCCAAGACCGCGTCCGCGGCCACGTGCTGGTGTGCATGCTGGCCTGCTACCTGGCCTGGCACCTGCGCAAGGCCTGGGCGCCGCTGACCTTCACCGACGAGCACCCCCCAGTGCGGGCCGACCCCGTCGCCCCCGCCCGCCGCTCACCCACCGCCCAGGCCAAAGCCGCCCGCAAGACCGACGCCAGCGGCCAGCGGACGCGCAACTTCCGGGACCTGCTCGATCACCTCGGCACGCTCACCCGCGACACCATCACCATCGGCGGCCAGACCGTCGACAAGATCACCGCCCCCACACCAACCCAGCGCCGCGCCTTCGAGCTCCTCCAAACCCCAATCCCACTCACCCTGGCGTAGACACCATGCAACCCGCGCAGACAGCAAACCCCCAGCACAACAAGGGTTCACTCACCCCGGCCCACGTAACTTCGGCCTAGCCGCAATGCCGCCCGGTTAGGGGCTTCGGCAGCTTGTGCCAGGTGGGGTTGGTGGCAGGACGCTGACGGCCTGGGCGGGCGGCATGGTCGGCTGTGGCCAGGTGCGATGCTGGGCGCGTTTGAGCGAGTAGTTGCTCATCTTGCGCTTCACCGCGCGGGGGAAGGCGCGCAGGCGGCGCTGTGGGAGCGGCTCGGTGAGCAGCTCGTCGACCGCCGAGCGGACCGCGACGGCGATCTGGTCAGGGGGAAAAGGCCGTGTGCGCGATCACTTGGCGGCGGACCACCCGTAGGGTGCGGATAAACGACAGCCGGTCGGGGTCGAGGTCGTCGTCGAGTGCGGCGGTGTGCATCACCGCGCGCAGGGCGTAGTGGACCAGCAGGTGCGCCCAAACCTCCTGGGCGACCCCCTCGGGGGTCTTGGAGCGCAGTACCTGCTTGGGGCCGCGCTGGGTCGTCTTCAACTCGGCCAGCGCGGTTTCGATCTCCCACCGCTCGGTGTACAGCGCGGCCAGCTCGCCGGCAGGCGCCTGGGTGGGGTCCAGGATGGTGGTGACCAGCCGGTAGCGGTCCACGGTGGTGCGCCGGCCAGGATCGGCCAGGGTGTACTCGACGACCCGGACGGTGATCCGCTGACCGTGCGCGGCGCGCAGGTGGCTCAACCACGACCCGTCGGCAAGGACCTGGTCGGTGGGCAGCTTGGGGGCGCGCTGGCCGCACTTGACCCGCCACAGCAGCTCCGCGCCGGTCCCGGCCATGGCCTGCCACAGCTTGGCGCCGACGAACAACCGGTCGGCCAACAGCAGCACCCCAAGACCCAGCCGGCCACCGTCATCGCGGGCCAGCTCGCGCGCCAGCGTCTGCTCACCCGATCGGTAGGGCCCCTGGACGGCGTCGACGATCGCGTGCGTGCCGCCCTCCACCAGGCCCACCACCCGCACCTTGGGAAACGCGCCCACACCCTGGCCGCGGCCGGTGCTCGGCCGCCCCAACCCAGCCTCGTTCTCGGGGGTATCCGGCACGTCCAGACAGGTCCCGTCCACGATCAGCACCCGCCAGTGGCGATACCACGCGCCCCGGGTGGCCACCGTCGCCAACGGCCGGGCGGCCTGCTCGTAGAGCACCCGCAGCGGCTCGGGACCCAGCCGGGCGCGTGCCTCGCCCAGCGCCGAGGCGCCCGGCACGTGCCAGTACGGCCAGCTCCGCCGGCCACGGCGCGCCCGATAGGCCCAGCCCAGTCCCTCGACCAGGCAACGCATCACCTCCTCGTAGGCGCAGTTGGCGAACAGGGCCAACGCCAGCACGTAGTAGACGACCACACGGGCGGGCAGCAGCCGGCGGCGCTGCTCGGCCCGGCCGGTCTGCTCGATCACCCGGTCGACCAGATCTGGCGGGAACGTGCTGGTCAGAGCGCCGAGCGCGATCCGGTCCGCGATCGGTGGCGCCACCCCCGGCTCGACCAGTGCGGCCGGTGCCATCCGCTTCCTTCCGCTGCTCGGTAACGACAAAGGATGCGGACACTACCACCCCAAACCAGCAAACCGGGCGGCATTGGGGCTAGGCTTGACTGGCAGGAACGCGGGCAGCCCAGCGGCGGGACGGTCACTGGGCGAGGAGTGCGCGATGGCGGAACCGGATATCGAGTCCATCCTGCTCGATGAGGAGCGGGTCAAGGCGGGGGTCGCGGAGCTGGCGGCGCGGATCTCCGCGGACTACCAGGGACGCGACC
>DATHIG010000326.1:0-4853 GCA_035490035.1 Actinomycetes bacterium | reverse complement strand
ACGCTGGGTTGACTTGTCCGCCTGACCGTTGCTCGCCTCCGTACCGCTCAAGACCGGGGTCTTGTCGGGCTGGCCGTTAAGGGCGCCGCGCTGGATGGTCACATCCTCCTGGTCCGGGAGCGACCGCAGGATGCGGGCGCTGGCACCGGCGGCGGCACCGGTCGGCAGCATCGCTGCGCCGGCACCAATCACGCCAGTGGCAACGGCAAAGGCCGCAGTTGCGGTCTGCCCGTCCAGCACGCCGGTCATCTGGAACAGGGGGATCGAGAGGGCGCCGAACGCGATCAACCCGGCCCCGAACTGCATCTGGTGGCGGATCAACCCGCGGTCGTCGAGCGCCTGCTTCTCCTTGGTGGCCATGTCAGTTCCTCCGTGACATGCCGGGCGCTGTTTCGTCGCCCACCCATTCGAAGCATGACGCCCTCATGCTCGCCCGGCGGTGCCGGCCGTCACCGACCCGGAGTGCTGTCCAACACCAGTCCAGGCCGGGCCTGCTTGCCGGGCGCGGTAGGTGAGCGATCCATCGGTCGGCTTCCTACCAGCCGTTGGGCTAACAAGCGTCGAGCTATGCCTACAGCTCACTCTCGTGAGGCTGGGCGTCTTGTCGCGGCCCAAGCCAGCGGTGCAGCAGCCGGGTCACCACCGGCATGACCGCGAAGGTCATCAGCGTCAGCAGCACCAACGGGAAGATCAGCGCTTTGAGCGGCAGCGGTAGGCCTACCATCCTGGGGACGACCAGGGCTTGAAAGGCGAGCACCAGCGGGTAGACGGCCACGATCGAGACCAGCCACATCTTCCAGCGGGGCGGTGGTTTCATCGTCGGCACGTTGGAGCCAGGCAGCTTGAACCACGTCTCGAGGCCGGTCAGCTGCTGCAGCCTCTCGGCCTCGATCAGCTCGTCCACCCTGGCCAGCCACCGCTGGCGCTCGTCGGAGTCGAGCCAGTTCTGCATGCGCTTGCGGTCGGTAAACGTGAAGAGGATGTGGTAGTCGCGGCTGCCGGGAGCGTCCAGCACTGATGCGCCCAGGTGGCCGGGGAAGTGGCGCGCGGCCGCGGTCACGCCGCGGGCCTAGGCCGCAAAATCAGCCTCTCGGCCCGGCTTGACGCGCCGGCTGAAGAGCACCGTGACCGGCTCATCCGACGTCGGCCGCACACCGGCTGGTGCCTCGGCGTCCGAGGTGCCTGGTCCTGGGAATGCTGCCATCCGCTTAGTGTCACGCCCCCTACGACAGGTGGCTAGCCCTGAGCTGGACCGCTCGGACGAACCTAGGCGGCGAATGGACTATCGGACCAGCCATGGCGATGACGACCGTTGAGCTATGGCTACAGGCTGGAACCGTCGGGTCACCCCGAAGGCGTCGGCGCACTGCCAGGCCGAGCCGCCTGCACGAGCCGCCAGCCGTGACCGGATTGACTCCAAGCAGCCGTTTGGGCGAAGCCGCGCCGTTGTCGCGGCGTGACTGGGCTCCTTGAAGCTGCTGATAGCTCCTCCTCTGGACAAGGAAAGGGGCGATGGTCATGCGACCACGCCACGCACTGGCAGCGGTAGCTATCCTGACCGCCGTCACATTGGGCAGCTGGACTGCCCTCTCGACCAACAGCCCCACCGCGGCGCCGCAAGCCGCCGCCCCTATCGCCGCACCACCTGCCACCCCGACCACCACCAAGCCCCAGGAGCCGCACGTCACCAAGCCCGACGTGCCGGGGATCCCAAGCCCTCGGGCCTGTCTCGATGGCCCAGCCGGCCTGCCGCGGAGGCCAGGTAGGCTCTCCAGGATCGCCGGCGACTTCGACGGCGACCACGCCCGCGACCAGCTGCTGGCCTACGCCGAGCTGAACGCGGCCGGGCAGCCCAGCCAATGGCACGTCCGCGTCGTGCTCGCCAGCGGTGATATCGCCGATCTGGCGCTGGACAACACCTCGGACTGGATCGGCCCCAACGGGCTGGTCGCCCGCCGGGCCGTCGACGCCAACCGTGACGGCCGCGACGAGGGCTTCGTCACCTCCACCGGCGGCGTCTCCAACGACGCCTACAACCTCTTCGTCCTCTCCGACTGCCAGGTCCGGCAGGTCTGGGTCGCCGGCAACGGTGCGTTGCAGGTCCTGGTCGGCGCGTCGGCTGGGCATGCCGAAGGCTTCGACTGCCAGGGCACCGACCGGCATGGCCGTCGCCTGCTCATCCTCTGGGGCGTCCAGCGGGCCGACCAGCAACCCGACGGCGGCTCCGCCTACGCCTACACCAAGACCAGCTACCGCTGGGTCGGCAACACCCTGGTGCGTCAGGTGGACACCGACCGCGGCGGGTTCGCCACCGTCGCGGATGGTCTACCCGGGGTGACCAGCGACCAGGGCCGCGACCAGCTGCCTGCAGAGTTCACCACCCAGTGTGGTGGGGGCTCCTGGTAGCCGGGTCGTTGCAGACGCACAGGCGGCCGCAGCGCGCAGGCCGCACCAGCGTCAGGACGGCTTGCTCTGCCGGGGGCTGACGGTGACCCATGAGACACAACATGACAGGGGGAGAACAGATGTTCACTCGGATCCGCACACTCCTGCGTCGTGTTCCGACCTGGCGGCGGCGCCGTACCCCGCAAGGGGCCGACCCGCTGCTGGCATCGGACGCTGAGCGGGCACGCGCCCGCGCCGCCGCTTACTACCATAACCGGGTCGGTGACCCTGGCCACACCGCCGGCATGTAGTCCACTGCGAAGAAGCCGGCGCGGGACGTCCAGCTGTCCCTTCGCCCACCCGGCCGCCCGGTTCGAGTCACGCCTACCCGGGCGATCAGGACTCCTGACAGACCAGCTTCCCACCAGCCGTAGGACTAACGAACGTCAAGCTATGCCTATAGTTCTGAGCGGCCGGGCAATTCCCTAGTCGCGACGGCGCAAGTAGAGACAATCGGAACGGTCGCAGCTCGCCGCGGGCGAACCCACCTTGGATCACCGGGTCCTCCTCCATGATCCGGCGCGCTGTTTCCTCGTCGGGCGCTTCGAAGATGGCGATCCCGGTGTGATTCGTCTGGCCGCCCATTCCCCACCTGCTGGGGCCAGCCTGGCGGCCAGGCAGGTGGGCCACCTGTAGCCTATCCGTGACGATTTGACGGCTCTAGCGCTTTCGAGTATCGATGTCTGCTCTGTGCGAGCCCACCCCAGGCATCCCGACCGGTCGCCGAGAGGTATCACGTTATGAAGCTATCGGACACCCATGGCTGGACGCCGGATACGGCATTGGAACATCTGGCCCTCGAGGGCCAGGACCTTGATTCCTACCAGGCGTTTTGGGACAGATCGGCCGAGGTCGATGCGATCCGGGCCATCGCCGATCAAGACAGCGACGAGTCGTTTAGGTCCTCGGGCGTCGAGGACGCCGAGGGCATCCGTCCCCTTCTCCACTCAGACGGCACCTTTCTTGAGATCGGCTGCGGAATCGGCCGTGTTCTGGAACACATGGCATCGATGTGCCGCGAAGTGCATGGCGTTGACATCTCGGTGGAGATGCTCAACCGAGGTCAGCAGCGTCTCCGGCATCTGGCGAACGTGCACTTCCACCAGGGCAACGGCTACGACCTCGAACCGTTCCAGAGCAACTCCCTTGACGTCGTCTACTGCGCGTTTGTGTTCCAGCACATGCCCAAGACGTCGGTCTTCAACTACCTGCAGGAGGTCTACCGGGTGCTCAAGCCGGAGGGCGTAGTCCGCTTCCAGGTCCCAAACCTCCTGCAACATGAAGAGTTCGAGTCCTTCAGGCACTTCGCGGAGCCACATTTTGTGCGCCATCCCTATCCGATGCACTTCTACACTCCGGCCGAGGTCATCCAGCTCACGACCAAGGCTGGCTTTTGGGTGGAGGAGTTGACCGACGACATCATGGTCCGGGCGCGAAAGCGCAAGCATGCCGGCATCGCGTTGGACATCGCCGGCGGCGACGACCTGGTCGATCTGAAGGCGCGCAACCGACAACTGCAACAGCGCAACAACCAGCTCCTGCAGCGCCTAGACCGCATCCTCGGCAACCCGGTTGTACGCACCGCCATCGCTGTAGGCGACCGGCTACGAGGAATGAGCGGTTTCGCTCGCAGAGTCAGGTAGCAACCAACGTCGTTCTAAGCCGGCGGCATGCCAACGCGTGTCGTCGCGGCGTGCTCCTGCTATTGCACATCACCTGGTAGCCGGCCTGCTCGAGCTGCCAGGCGATCCACTCCGCCCAGGCCCGATCGGCGCTGGTGTAGCTAACGAAGAAGTCCGCCGCCTGGCCCATCGGCGCCCTCAGCCCACAACCCCCGCTCTCCCCATAGGTCAATCACAACGGGCAAACCAGCAGTCGACCCACCTCACAGACTGGCTTCCTACCAACCGTAGAGCTAACGAACGCGGGGAGGAAGTAGGTGTGGAACTCTGTCAGATGGCGGCCGGGATTTCCCTCCGACTTCCCTCCGCCCGACGCCAGGCCGTGCGGGACGGGGCGGAACTGGCGGGGACGCCCAGCGACGGCAGAAGCTGTCGACGGGCCATTTGTGCACGTCACGAGCGATGATCGGGACCAGGAGGGGATGGGACGGGAGGCGCGGGGAGACGGCGGTGCGACCTGTAAAATCGCCGGCATTGCCTACACAGGTTCGAATCCTGTCCCTGCCACATGGCCCCTGACCAGCAGCGATGCAGGTTGCCGTCGGCCGGCCACGGCGCGTGCTGACGGATGTAGGAGCTGAGAACCTCGGCGATGGTCGCGGCGTCCCTCGGCGAGTTCATCGCGATCCGTTCCAGGGCGTAGATGCCGCCCAACCGGACGACGAGCTGGTCGCTGCCGAGCTGATCAACCGCCCGGGTGAACCGCTCCGTTATCTGACCCTCCTG
>DATHIG010000325.1:0-4199 GCA_035490035.1 Actinomycetes bacterium | reverse complement strand
CAAGCGGGCCATCGTGGCGGTCGGCCGCTCCATCCTGGTCATCGTCTGGCACCCGCTGGCCGACCCGACCGCACGGTTCCAGGACCTGGGCGCTGGCTTCTACGACACCCGCATCAACGCTGAGCGCGCCAAGCTGTCGTTGCTGGAGGAGGCGTTCACCGGGTGCTTCACCGACCAGCACGCCTTCCTGCTGAGCAAGCTGCTGGGCCGGGTGGACGCGCTGGATGCCGACCTCGCCGAGCTCGACGCCAAGCTCCAGGAGCTGATCGCCTCGTCCACCCACGCGGTCGACCGGCTGGATGAGATCCCCGGGGTCGGCCAGACCGCCGCGCACCTGCTCATCGCCGAGATCGGGGCGGACACGGGACAGGTTCCCGACCGCCGGGCACCTGGTGTCGTGGGCCACCTACGCCCCCGGCGTCAAGGAGTCCGCCGGCAAACGCAAGGGCAGCGGATCGACCGGGCACGGCAACCCCTACGACACCCGTATCGGTCCCGAACGCGCCAAACGCAACCACCTCCGCCAGCTGGAGGCCCTCGGCTACAAGGTCACCCTCGAACCCGCCGCCTGACCCGGCCGTCACCGGGCAACCAGCGCACCACCCTGATCGGATCCGGACTCCACCCGGATACTGCCGCGTGCCTGCTCACCGTTGATTTTCGGATCAGGATGAGGTCCCAGGTTCAAGTCCTGGCAGGCCCACTACCAGCGACAACCAGCGTTAACGCTCATCACACGTTCTTCGGAGCCGGCGCGGCGGGCCGTAGACCGGATGACACCTCGTAACTGACCTAACTTCCTGAGGTGTCATGGTCGAGTTTCAGCGCTCCGCGCTCACTCCTTCGTCATCGCCTGGGACCGTGCGTTGGCCTGCGCCGGACCGCCAGTCGCAGCAACCGGCGAAGCCACAGACGGCGCCGAGCTGCCACGCCGTTGGGCCGTCAAGCGAGCGCAACCCCAAGCGATCGAGCGTCCTGAGTAGCCACCTTCACGGTCGACCGCGAAGGCTCCAGGTAACGCAGGCCTGAGGGTGGTACACGAGCGGGGCCGACCCCGCATCTATGCATGGAGGAGCTATGCCGAACGTGAAGCAGCCGGTCACTGACGACAGCATCAAGGTCCGCCAGCTCACCCATTACCAGTTCAGCTGGGTCGCCGGTGAGCCAGGCAAGCCCGGTACCTACACGCTGCAGCTGGTGCTGGATCAAGGCGCATGGGAAGAGGTCCTGACCCTCGACCCAGACGACGCCGACAACCTGCAGGATCTGCTGACCAACACCGCAACAGTCCACTACGACATCGAGCGTCGCACTCTGCTGTTCGGGGTCACGCCCGCCGGCAGCTAACGGTTCATCGGCAGTGGCGCCGGTCCTCGCCAGACCGGCGCCACCCACGTAGTAGGCGCGCTGCCGGCGCTTTGTTCCTTACCTCTCCGAGGCGGCGAGACCTGGTACGAGGTAGCTGGCTGGGCGCGTCGCTCACCGGCGGCTGCGCTGGCTTGCCCGGTAGGCGGCGTCGCGGAGCAGGTTCAGCCAGCCGGAGGGGCGGATGCCGGGTCCCGTGGTCCAGGGGTTGAAGCGCAGGGCCTCGGTCTGGTCGGCGGAGAGTGACGGGCCGACGGTCACGGTGGCCAGTGGCTGGGAGCGGCCCAAGGACCTGGCGGTTCGCAACTGGAACTTGAGGCTGTTGGCGGCGATGGCGCGCAGTTCAGCGAGGGCGCCGTCGCCAGGACGGTGCCCAGCCTCGCCGGCGGACCGCCCGGCATTGGTGAGCACTGGGACCAGCAGCAGCACGACCCGTTCGCCGCCCAGGTCGTAGGGCAGGGCGCTGGAGAACGCCCCACGGACGAAGCTCCTGGCTGGGAACAGTAGGCGGCGCAGGAGCGGCCGGTCGGTCGAGCTGGTCAGCAGCAGGTCCTGGTCGATGCCGGGACCGTGGGCGTCGGGCAGCTTGATGGCCACGCCGAGGGCGTCGGGTAGTGGCTCGGGCAGGCCCGCTCCCCGGGAGAACCGGATAACGGCGGGATGGGTCGCGCCAGCCTGGAACAGGGGCACGCCGGGCCGAGGCGGGCTGTCATTGGGAACCCGCAGCCAGCCTTGGAAGCCGACCCCGGTGGGGTGCAGAGAGCGCCTGCGGCGCAGTGCAGCCAGGGCGTTAAAGCCGGCGGCGACGGCTGGTCCTGCCGCCGCGGCGGCCCACAATCGAAGCTCCCGCATGGTCAACGTCCTCGGTCGCGCGCCCTCACATCGGGTTGTTCGGTCGCCCCTATCTCACCGGGAGGTGGCCTGGACCATGGGCCTGGTCCAGGCCCGGCTCGTCGGAATGGCTGTGGCTATGTCGGGACTGGGGAACGGCGCTGCGACCCGAGGCCGCAGGGCCGCGCCAATGCGGGGCGCTAGCGACCTGGGAAGATTCGCCCAACCAGGCCCTTGGTGACCTGGGTGGGGCGTTGCTGCTCGCCCATGCGGGCGTTGACGACCAGCACCGCACCGGTCAGGACTGGGATCACCCATTGGAGCGCCGTGAGCTGCCGCTGGGCGCGGGTCACCTCGTCGGGGGTCGCCGGGTTCGGGGTGGTGCCGCCCTCCACCGGGACGTCGCCGGCCCGTTCCAGCTTCTTGCCCAGCACGCGGGCGTAGGCGGTGGTGCCAAGCGCGGCCACGGTCAGGGCGGTCTTGATCGTGCTTGCCGCGGCCACGCCCTGCTGGCCGGCCAGCCGACCCTTGTTGGCCCCGGTCAGCACCGCCCCACCGGCCAGATGGGCGGCGATGCCGGCCAGGTTCAGCGGGGTCCAGCGGGCCCACCCGCTGTTGGCGACCCGCAGCCGCTGGGTGGGGTCCTCGACCACCGCGGCGGCGCCGTTGACGCCGGTGGCACCCATCAGCGACCCGCCGAACCAGGCGGCCAAACCAAGGTCGTGCAGGGTACGGGCAAGGGTGTTGTCGGTGGATGTCATACGCATCGTTTCCTCTCCACTGTCATCGTGCACACAAGTAGCAGTAAGGAGCGGCTGTGGGATACCGGCGCAACGGCGCGGTGCGAGCAGCCCTCCCCGGCCAGGAGCGGGCTGCTTTAGGTGCTGCGGTCAGCGACATCACCCTGACGTGGGACGGTGCGATCGGCCGGCCACAGGGCGATGGCCAGCCCGGCGACCGCGCTAACCAGGTGCAGGCCGTTGTCGGCGCCGTTGAGGGACAGGAAGTTGATGTCGCTGTTGCCGGCGGCGAACAGCCCGTACAGGAACGCCAGGCCGTAGCCGGCGGCGAGCAGCCAGCCATAGATCTTGGCGGTGTCCAGCCGTCGCCACAGGGCTAATCCGGCCAGGCCGATGGCCAGGTGGACGATGTTGTGCAAGGGGTTGATCTCAAAGCCGAGCAGGGTCTTGTCGGTCTCGGCGGCGAAGTTCCGAAGCCGGTGACCAGAAAGCCGAGGACACCGACCAGGGTGTAGATGGCGCCGATGGCCAGGGCCAGCAGTTGGCTGGGGTGCCTGGTGGTCGGATCCGAAGCAGAACGGCGTGCCATGGAGGGACCCTCCGGAACAAGGGTTTGGAAAGGACAGGGATTGGGTCCTTTCCCGATTGGCCTGGCAGTAGGCCGGCCGTTGCTGGGTAGCCAGCCGCCGCGACCACAAACCCCCCAGCCGAGCCACTCCCGGCGATCGCAGCGACGCAGGTGGCCGGCCCGCGGCCGAGACGATGCGCCGGCTCGCCCACGCCATCTTGGCCCACCAGGGGGCAAGGCCACGCGACGACGCCACCATGGTCTTCCTGGAATGGCCAGGGCCGCCTCCGTGACCTGACCGGCGTTGCCGCCCCTCAGCTGGCTTGGCCGCCTTGGGTCACGACCCGTCTACGAAGGAACGCCAGGACGAGCTCGGCGAGGTGGTCGGCGGCGCCGTAGTTGGCATTGTGGGAGCCCGGTGCCACGGCCAACTCACCCAGCGGAAGGAGCCGGCTGGCGGCCTGGGCCCAGGCCATGGGCACGATCGGCTCCCTGCTGCCCCGAGTGACCAGCGTCGGCTCCCTCACCAGGGGCAGCTTGTCCTCGATCGGGTCCCCGCAGGGCATGGGCCAGGGTGCCGGCCACCCGCTGCGGCCCGGCGTCGCGGACATCGCGCGCCAGGATGGGCAGCTGCAACGGGTCCTCGCGGGCGGTGTCGCGCAGCCAGCGCAGGATCTGCTGGGAGGCCGTGCGGG
>DATHIG010000324.1:0-2851 GCA_035490035.1 Actinomycetes bacterium | reverse complement strand
CACCGCGGCCCCGCCACCCGACTCAGGGCTGTGCACCACCGCGGCCCCGCCACCCGACTCAGGGCTGTGCACCACAGCGGCCCCGCCACCCGACTCAGGGCTGTGGACAACCGAGGCCCCGCTATCCGCTCGTCGGCTACGCTCCCCCACCGGGGGTCTCGGCACGCCACCAGGCGGGGATGCTGTGATCGGAAGGCGCCGGCCGTCGTCCAGCACCACCACCTGCTCGACCAGGTCGGCCGGGACCAGGGTCGGCCAGAAGACCCCGTACGGGGTGGCCTCGCCGGGCGGCGTGGTGGTGTAGCACCCCGGGTAGGTGGCCAGGGCCAGCTCGATGGCGGCGTTCGAGAAGGCCCGGCCGACCTTGGCCGGGTCGGGGTCCTTGACCGTCACCCGAAGCTCGGCGACGGCCTCCTCGGCACTGGCCGGGTCCTCGACCGGCCGACCGACGACCCGCGCCTCGGCCACCTGGAAACGCTCACGGCCGCCCAGCCGCTCGAACAGGGCCGTCTCGGCCATCGCCGCCTTGGCCTGGACGTCGAGTCCGGTGAGCACGAAGCTCATCGAGTTCCGGAACCCGCCGAGGTAGTTGACGGCCACCTTGAGCCGGTCGGGGGCCGGCTCCCCGCGGGTGCCGTTGAGCAGCACCCGGTCCGGCCCGACGGCCTCGACCATGACGGTGTCGAAGCGGGCGATGACGTCGGGGTTCTCGTAGGCCGGGCCGGCGATCTCGTACAGCAGCTGGGCGGTGACCGTGCCCACCGAGACCAGCCCGCCGGTCCCGGGGTGCTTGGTCACCACCGCGCTGCCGTCGGCCATCACCTCGGCGATGGGGAAACCGGGGAGCCTGGCGTCCGGCAGCTCGCGCAGGAAGGCGTAGTTGCCGCCGGTGGCCTGGGTGCCGCATTCCAGCACGTGGCCGGCCACCACGGCCCCGGCCAGCCGGTCCCAGTCGTCGGCGGCCCAGCCGAAGTGCCAGGCGGTCGGCCCGACGACCAGGGAGGCATCGGTCACCCGGCCGCAGACGACCACGTCGGCGCCGGCGTCGAGAGCGGCGACGATCCCCCAGGCGCCCAGGTAGGCGTTGGCGGTGACCGGGGTGACCCCGGCCGCGGCCAGCGGTTCCCCGGTGTCGGTGTTGGCCAGACGCTCCCCGCGCAGCCGCAGGTCGTCGAGGCGGCCGAGCAGGTCGTCGCCTTCCACGTGGGCGACCCGGGCCGGCAGCCCCAGCCGCCCGGCCAGGGCTCGCAGCTCGGCGGCCAGCCCGGCCGGGTTGAGCCCGCCGGCGTTGGCCACCACCTTGACCCCGCTGTCCATCGCCAGGCCGAGGCACTCCTCCATCTGGGCCAGGAAGCTGGTCGCGTAGCCCAAGGCCGGATCGCGGCTGCGCGAGCGCCACAGGATGAGCATGGTCAGCTCGGCCAGGTAGTCGCCGGTGAGCACGTCGATGCCGCCGCCCTCCAGCAGCTCCCTGGGCGCGCTGCGCCGGTCCCCGTAGAACCCGGAGCAGTTGGCGATCCGCAACGGCTCCACTAGCGGCCTTTCCAGACCGGCGGGCGTTTCTCCACGAAGGCCCGCGGGCCCTCCTGGGCGTCCTCGCTCAGGTACACCGGCTGGAACAGGCGCCAGCCCTCCTCGACCGCATGGTCGAGGTCCTGCCCGGCCGAGGCGTGGACCATGGCCTTGGCCGCCCGGACCGAGAGGGGCGCGTTGCCTGCTATGCGCCGGGCCAGCCGGCCGGCCTCCGCGCGCAGCTCCGCGTCGGGCACGACCCGGTTGACCAGGCCGACCTCGTAGGCGCGGTGGGCGTCGATCGGTTCGCCGGTGAGCAGCAGCTCCATCGCCACCCGGGGCGGGATCAGCCAGGGCAGCGGCGCCGCCCAGGGTGCGCCCCGCCCCCAGCGGGCCTCGGTGATCCCGAACCGGGCCGAGGAGGCGGCGACGCACAGGTCGCACATCTGGGCCAGCAGGAAGCCGCCGCCGACGGCGGGGCCGTTGACGGCGGCGATCACCGGCTTGGTGACCTGGAGGTTGCGGCCGAGGTTGGGGGTCATGTCCCGCGGCGGCACCGTCAGGCCGAGGGCGGCCATCTCCTTGAGGTCGGCGCCCGCGCAGAAGGCGTCGCCGGCGCCGGTGAGCACCAGCACGGCCGCGTCCGGGTCGGCTTCGAACCGCCGGAACCCCGCCCACAGTCCCTCGGCGACGGCCCGGTTGATGGCGTTGCGGGCCTCCGGCCGGTCGATCACCAGCCAGGCCAGGCCGTCCTCCAGCTCGTACCGCACCGGCTCAGCCATCGTCGGCCTCCTCCAGCACGGCGACCGGTGTCCCGGCGGCAACCTCCTGGCCCTCGGCCACCAGCACCCGACCGACCCGGCCGGCCCGCGGGGCCGCGATCCGGTGCTCGGTCTTCATGGCCTCCACCACCACCAGCAACGCGCCGGCCTCGACCCGCTCCCCCGGCCCAACCGCGACCCGCCGGACCACCCCTGGCAACGGCGAGACCATCGACCCGGGCCACCCCGCCGATGGTCCCGCGCCGAATCCTCCGAGCTCCCCACCTGATCCCGTGCTGGAGCCTCCGCGCCCCAGGCCAGGACCCCCGCCTGATCCCACGCTGGAGCCTCCCCGCCCCACGCCAGGACCCCCGGTGGGGGAACCTAGCCGATCGGCGAGGTGCGGGTCCTCAGCTGTCCACAGCCGCTCCAGCAGCTCCGGTCGCTCCCGCAGCTCGGTGTGGCCGAGCGGGCTGTCCACGTAGCAGACGTCGCCGACCCGGTGGACCTCGAACCGCCGCCGGACCCCCCCGACCTCCAGGTCGACCAGATCGGGTCCACAGCCCCACAGCCGGGGC
>DATHIG010000323.1:0-2387 GCA_035490035.1 Actinomycetes bacterium | reverse complement strand
CCGGCCGGGACCTCGAAGTCGGCGCCGCGGCTGGTCGGACGGAGCTTGCGGATGTCGGACTCGATCCGGGACACGCGGAAGGACCGCAGCGCGTCACGGTCGCCGTCGTGGCCGACCACATACCAGGTGCCCCGCCGGTTGACCATGGCGTAGGGGTCCAGCCGGCGCTCGGTGGCGGTCCTGCCGGGCGGGCGGTAGGTGAACACGATCCGCTTACGGCCCGAAACGGCCTCCAGCAGGCCGGCCAGCAGCGGGCTGGCCCCGTCCAGGTTGGCCCGGAGCGCGTCCGGCCCGGCGCCCGGGTCGAGGTCCAGCTTGGCCAGGCCGGCCACCGCCGCCGGGTCGCGGGTCGCCCCCGACCAGGCCCGCGCGGCCAGGGCAAGGGCCGCCCGCTCGTCGGGGGCCAGGTCAAGCTCGGGCATGCCGTAGGCCTCGGGGTCGATGAAATAGCCTTCCTCGCTGCCCCAGGCGTCGATCGGCGCCCGCTCGACCGGGACGCCGAGGCTGCGCAGCTCCTCCTTGTCCCGCTCGAACATGCGGCGCAGGCTCTCCCCGCTGGCCTCGTACCCCGGAACCAGCTCCGCCACCTGATCCAGGGTGAGGGGCCTCCGGGTGTCAAGCAGCAGGGCGATCAGATTGACCAGCCGCTCCACCTTGCGCATGCCCCGATGCTAGTGGAAACCTCCGCCGCCTGGGGTGGGGTCGTTGCTCTGGTGGGAACGACGGCGCTAGCCTGGGCCGATGAGCGAGCCAGCTGGAAACGCGCCCACCCGACGCGCGGTCCTCGACCTCCTCAAGCGCAACGGGCCGCAGACGGTCGCGCAGCTCGGGGCCGCCCTCAGCCTGTCCGGGGTGGCGGTGCGCCGGCACCTGGAGACGCTGGAGCACGTCGGGCTGGTCCAGCAGACGACCCGGCCCCAGGCCCGCGGCCGTCCGGCCTACGTGTACGCGCTCACCGAGCTGGGCCACGACCTGTTCCCCCGCAACTACCACCAGCTGGTCGGCCAGCTGCTGGAGGCCGCGACCAGCCAGCTCGGCCCCGAGGCGGTGGAGCGGCTGTTCGACCACCGGCAGCGGGAGCTGGCCGAGCTCTACGCCGGCCGCACCCAGGGCCGGCCCCTGCCCGAGCTGGCCAGCGCGCTGGCCGCGATCCAGGACGAGAACGGCTACATGGCCGACTGCTCCAGCATGCGGGACGGCCGCTGGCTGGTCAGCGAGCACAACTGCGCCATCGCCAGGGTGGCCGGCGCCTGGCCGACCGCCTGCGCCCACGAGCTGGCCCTGTTCCGGCAGCTGGCCGGGCCGGGCGTCGACGTCGAGCGGGTCTCCCACATCCAGGCCGGTGACCCCGTCTGCGCCTATGTGCTGCGGGCGGCCGAACGGGACGGCCAAGCTCAGCCCGGACACTGAGCGGCCAGTGGTCCGCATCCGCAACGGGCGGGTCATGGCGATCGGCGACCGCCGGCCGGGCGCGACCGAGCTGCGGGTCCAGATCGACGGCGAGAGCGCCGCGGCCACCGCGATCAACTACGACCAGGTGACCGGGCCGGTCGAGGTCGGCGACCGGGTGGTGCTGAACACCACCGCGGTCGAGCTCGGGCTCGGCACCGGCGGGTTCCACCTGGTCATGGCCCGGGTCGGCGGGCCGGTCGACGTCACCGGTCCCGGCCACGTCATCAAGGCCCGCTACACCCCGGCCCAGGTCAGGGTGCTGGCCGTCGAGGAGGAGGCCAGCCCCCACCGGGCCGCGGTGGCTGCCTGCACCGACCTCGGCGGCCTGCCGGTGGTCTGTGCCGAGCTGCACTCGATGGTGCCGGTGGTGGCGGCGGCGGCGAGGTCGGTGGACGACCACCTGGTCGTCGCCTACGTCATGACCGACGGAGGGGCGCTGCCGCTGGCGTTCTCGCGGCTGGCCGCCGAGCTGCGCGCCGGGGGCCTGGTCGCCGGGATCGTCACCGCCGGCCAGGCGTTCGGCGGCGACCTGGAGGCGATCTCGCTGTACTCCGGCCTGGCCGCGGCCAAGGCGGTGCTCGGCGCCGACCTGGTGGTGGTCGCCCAGGGTCCTGGTGGGATGGGCTCGGGCACCGCCTTCGGGTTCTCCGGCACCCAGGTCGCCGAGGCGGTCAACGCGACCGCCGCGCTCGGCGGCCGGCCGGTGGCCTGCCTGCGGCTGTCGGGCGCCGACCTGCGCCCGCGGCACCGCGGGGTCAGCCACCACAGCCTGACCGCCCTTGGCCGGCTGGCCCTTGCCAGGTCGACGGTGGCCGTGCCCGAGCTGGCCGACCCCGAGCTCCGCACCCTGGTCGACCGCCAGCTCGCCGAGGCCGGGGTGGCCGACCGCCACCAGCTGACCCAGGTGGCCGCCCCCGACCCGGCCAAGCTGCTGG
>DATHIG010000322.1:0-3412 GCA_035490035.1 Actinomycetes bacterium | reverse complement strand
GGTCGTCGGGAACCAGGTCGTCCTCGCCGACCCGGTAGCCGAACACCGAGGGGTCCCAGTCGACCGTCCCCTCGATGGCCCGCGCGTAGGGGTCGAGCAGCAGCTTGGCCGGGTTGCGGCGCTCTCCCGCCTCCGGGTTGTAGCTGCCGTGGACGCGGAAGCCGTAGCGCTGGCCGGGACCGACCTCGGGCACGAAGCCGTGCCAGGTGTGGGCGGTGACCTCGGGCAGGCGCACACGGCGCTCGACCCCGGTCTGGTCGAACAGGGCCAGGTCGACGGCGTCGGCGCCCTCGGCGAAGACGGCGAAGTTGGTGCCCTCGCCGTCCCAGGTCGCCCCGAGCGGCCGGGGCTGCCCTGGCCATACGGGCTCGAGAGCGGCCGTCATCGGCAGCTGGGAGATGGCATGGTTGGCGCCAGTGTGCCGTAACCTCGGGACATGATGCTCGACGAACTGCGCCGAGCTGCCGCGGCGCGCGGTATTGCCACCAGCTTCACCGACGCCGGCGGGCGCCACTACGAGGTTGCCGAGGGCACCCTGCGCGCCGTCCTGGACGCCATGGGCCCCCAGGCCGAACCGGCGGATTGGCCACCGATCGTGGTCGCCAGGACCGGCCGGTCCCCCCGATCCACCGGGGCACCCCTGGCCCCATCGGGTGGTGATGAACCGTACCCGCCACCGGCTGGGCCCTTGCGGGGACCCCCGTACCCCTCCGGCTGGCGGCCGCCGGTGGGCGAGCCGGCCGAGGTGGTGCTGGAGTCGGGCGAGCGGCGGCCGCTTCCGGCCGACCTGCCCGGCGACCTGGAGCCCGGGTGGCACCGGGTCGTGGGCCGCGGCGGCACCACCGTCCTGGTGGTCGCGCCCGACCGCTGCCACCTGCCGCCGCTGCTGGAGCAGGGTGGACGTGCCTGGGGCTGGGCGGCCCAGCTCTACGCGGTGCGCTCGCGGGCCAGCTGGGGCATCGGCGACCTGGGCGACCTGGCCGGACTGCTGGCGACCACCGGGCGCCTGGGGGCTGGGTTCGCCCTGCTCAACCCGTTGCACGCGGCCTCGCCGGACGAGTCGAGCCCCTACAACCCGTCAAGCCGGATGTTCCGCAACCCGCTGTACCTGCGGGTCGGGGCCGTCCCCGAGCTGGCCGCGCTCACACCGGGCGAGCGGGACCGGGTCGAGGAGCTGGACCGCAGGGGCCTCGGCCTGCTCGACCACGACCGCATCGACCGGGCCGCCGTCTACCGGCTCAAGGACGAGGCCCTGCGGCTGGCCCACGGCGCCACGGCCAGGCTCCCCGGCCGCCGGGCCGGGCTGGCCGCCTACCGAGCCGCCACCGACAACCTGGAGCAGTTCGCCACCTTCTGCGCCCTCCAGCGGGTCCATGGCAAGAACTGGCGCGACTGGCCCGCCGCCTACCGGCATCCCGCCCGGGCCGAGGTGGCGGCCTTCGGCGAGCGGCACCGGGACGAGGTCGACTACCACGCCTGGCTGCAGTGGCTGCTCGACCAGCAGCTGGCCGCCGTCCCGTCCACCCCGGACGGTCTCGGGGTGCTGAACGACCTGGCGATCGGGTTCGCGCCCGACGGGTTCGACGCCTGGACGTTCCAGGACGACCTGGCTCCTGGCATGACGGTCGGAGCGCCCCCCGACCCGCTGGGACCGCACGGCCAGGACTGGGGCCTGCCCGCGTTCGTCCCCGACCGGCTGGCCGCGGGGGCCTACGGGCCGTTCGCGCAGACCATCCGGGCCGGCATGGCCCACGCCGCCGGCCTGCGAATCGACCACGTGATGGGCCTGTTCCGCCTGTTCTGGATCCCGGAGGGGGCCGAGCCTGCCCAGGGCACCTACGTCCGCTACCCGGCCGACGACCTGCTCGGCATCCTGGCCCTGGAGAGCCTGCGGGCCGGGGCCCTGGTCGTCGGCGAGGACCTGGGCACGGTGGAGCAAGGGGTACGGGAGCGGCTGGCCGCCGAGGGGGTGCTCTCCTGCCGGCTGGCCTGGTTCGAGCACGAGGCCGACGGCCGGCGCCGGCGGGCTGCCGACTACCCGCGGCTGGCGCTGGCCGCGACCACCACCCACGACCTGCCGACCGTTGCCGGCTTCTTCTCCGGCAGCGACCTGGACCACCTCTGCGACATCGGGGTGGCAACGGCCGGCGGCGACGAGCAGGCCAACCAGGAGGAGCAGCGGGCCAGCCTCTGCCGGCTGCTGGAGGACGAGGGCCTGCTCGACGCCGGCGAGCGGGAGGTCGGCGCCATCGTCGCCGCCCTCTACGGCTTCCTCACCAGGACCCCGGCCATGCTGGTCGCGGCCACGCTCGAGGACGCGGTCCAGGCCCGCGACCGCCCGAACGTCCCCGGCACCATCGACCAGCGCCCGAACTGGTCGCTGCCGCTGCCGGTCAAGCTCGACGACCTGGCCACCGATCCTCGGGTCCGCCGGCTCGCCGCAATTCTCTCGAACGGCATGAAGGGGTCGACTTCCCGAAGCTGAGAGGAAGTCTTAGAGAACTGCCCGCAAGCCGCAGGATATGATCACCGGCGCACCTGTTCGTCCCAACGTGTGGCGCTCGGCGGCAGCGGGGCGCCGCACCGGCCACGGGCCGGGAGGCGGAGTGACCCAACCAGCCCTCGAGGAACAGTTCCAGCCGGCAGCGGCCGACACCGTCGCCGTCGCCCGGGCGCGGTCCTCATGGGAGCTGTTCCGTTCCCGCTTCAAGCAGGACAAGGCCGCCATCGTCGGCGCCGCGCTGCTGCTGCTGCTGTTCGTCCTTGCGCTCACGGCGCCGCTGTTCTCCAGGCTGGTCGGCCACGGCCCCAACGAGCTGTTCGGCGACGAGATGCTCACCCCCGACATCGGCCTGCCCAAGGGCCCGAACGCCCAGTTCTGGTTCGGGGGGGACAAGGTTGGCCGGGACGTGTTCGTCCGGGTGCTGTATGGAGCGCGCACATCGCTGATGGTGGCGATCGTGGCCACCGGTGTGGCCGCCCTTATCGGCGTGACCCTGGGGATGATCGCCGGCTACCGGGGCGGCAGGATCGACACGTTCATCTCGCGGGCCGTCGACATCGTGCTCTCCCTGCCGCTGCTGGTGGTGGCGATCGGCATGGCCACCGTCTGCTCGGTGTCGGCCGAGGGCTGCCTCGGTGGCCTGCTGCAGCCCGGCCTCACCCTGGTGATCGGCATCATCGCGCTGTTCACCTGGCCCAACATGGCCCGCCTGGTGCGCGGCCAGGTGCTGACGCTGCGCGAGAAGGAGTTCATCGAGGCCGCCCGCTCGCTGGGGGCGGGCGGCCCGCGGATCATGTTCCGGGAGCTGCTGCCCAACCTGCTGGCGCCGATCGTGGTCTACGCGACGCTGCTGATCCCCGCCAACATCCTGTTCGAGGCGGCGCTCTCGTTCCTCGGGGTCGGGGTGCC
>DATHIG010000321.1:0-2210 GCA_035490035.1 Actinomycetes bacterium | reverse complement strand
TCAAGGACATCTACGGCGGGCCGATCTTCTACGAGCTTCGCGACGCCGGTACGGTCCTGCGGTTCTTCCGGGAGTTCATCGCCGACGCGCCCCAGGAGCTCGGGGGATTCCCGGCCTTCCAGATCGCGCCGCCGCTGCCGTTCATCCCCGAGGACCGACACGGTGAACCGTTCCTCGTGATCGTGGCGTGCTGGGCCGGGCCACTGGACCAGGGGGCGCGCGCGCTGCAGCCGTTCCACGACCTGGCGCCGGTCGCGGCCGAGCTGGTCGGCCCGATGCCCTACCCCGCGCTCAACAGCGCGTTCGATGGGCTGGTCCCGCCCGGCCTGCAGCACTACTGGAAGGCCAACTTCGTCACCGAGCTGACCGACGAGGCGATCGGGGCGCACCTGGAGCACGGGCCGAAGGTTCCCGTTGTCAACTCCACGGTGCATATCTACCCGATCAACGGCGTGTGCCACCAGGTGGCGCCGGACGCGACAGCGTTCGCCTACCGCGACGCGAACTTCGCCACCGTGATCGCTGGGATGTGGCCAGACCCCGCCGACAACCAGGCCAACATCGGCTGGGTCCGTGACTACTACGACGCCACCGCCCCCCTCTCCGAGCAGGGCGGCTACATCAACTTCATGGCCGACGACGATCAGGACCGGATCAAGGCCAACTACCGCCGCAACTACGAGCGGCTGGTCACCGTCAAGCGCAAGTACGACCCAGGCAACCTGTTCCACCTGAACCAGAACATCAGACCGTAGGCTCGGCCGCGATCTGCCTGGTCAGATCGACTCAGGCGCTCCACCGGAACGGGACGAGCAGCTCGACGTTGCGGTCGAGCGGGCCGCCAGGTCCGACAACGGTCCTGGCGGCGGCGGGATCGCGGGCCTGCCAGTGGTTGGCGGCGATCTCCCGGGACAGGGCCGCGAGAGACAGCACCCCGTCCCCGCCGTCGTGACCGACGGGAGCGGCGCTGTCGAGCACGGTGGTGCAGACGCTGAGCTGGCCACCGCCGTCGGCAACCAGCTCGACGATCCGGCTCTGCTGCGGCCAGTCGATGTGCGAGGCCGTGGTGACCTGCCAGAACCCTCCGGTTCCGTCGGCGCGAGGAATTGGGGTGATCCGGTGACGGTGGGTATGGCCGTTCGCCCAGAGGACGACGCACCGGTGCGCGAGCAGCAGCTCCCGCAGCTCTGGGCCGAGGACCCGCCTCGGCGCCCCTGGTGCGCGGCGGCCGTTGACCAGCGACTCCAGTGGATGGTGGCTGAACAGGACGACGATCCGGTCGGCGGCGGCCGCCAGCTCACCGGTCAGCCAGGCGAGCTGGTCGGCGCCGATGGAGCCCTGCCAGCCGCCGTGCTCGTTCACGGTGTCGAGGACGACACAGCGGATGGCGCCGTGGTCGAACGAGTACCAGGCCCGGCCGCCAGTCCCGGCCGGGTGGGCGAACCCGTGGCCCGCCGGCGATCCACGGGTGCGGAAGTGCTCCAGGACATGCTCGGCCCGGGACACCGGTCGCCGACTCGGATCCGGGGCAACGGTCCGGGTGCGCGCGCCGGCCGCCACGGCCGCCATCGCGCAGTGGTCACCGGCGTCGAGGCGGCGTAGGACGTCCAGGGCATCCAGCCGGTCGAGGGGGGTGATGTGCTTGCGCTCGCCGACCAGCGTCTCGGCCAACGCCTGGTTGGCCGGGACGGTGCCCTTGACCTGGTTGTCGTGGTTGCCGTAGACGGCGTACCAGGGCAGCCGCAGCCCGGTGGCGCTGAATTGCTCACGGGCCATGTCAAGGCCGTCGGGCACACGGGGAAGCCCCCAGCGGGCCCGGGGCAGGTCGGGCTGGCCGCCGTGCGGATGCCAGTAGCGCTGATCGTGCACCACCGAATCCGCCACCCCTTCGTAGCGGGTGAGGTCACCGGAGTCCGGGACCACCATCGACCCACCGTCGAGCAGGTCGATGTAGGCGCGCAGCTCGTTGTACTGGCAGTTGTCGGTCGCGTCCCCGGTCACCACCGCGAAGTCCAGCGGCCTCCCACCGACCGGCGAGACGTCGATGGCGTTGACGGCTCGTACCATCGCCTCGACCACGTGGTAGGTGAACAGCTCCTGCGGCCGGTAGGAGCCCACCATGCCGACCCGGTCGCGGATGGGCGAGTCAGGATCGGCGTAGCGGTCCAGCAGCTCGACCCGACCTGGCGACTGGTGGTCCAGCACATGCA
>DATHIG010000320.1:0-10358 GCA_035490035.1 Actinomycetes bacterium | reverse complement strand
GAGCAGCGCGCGCTGCATGTAGGGGACGGTGAACGGCTGGACCAGCCAGCTATGCACCGGGGCACCCCCCTGGGGTTCCCCGGACCCCTCCGGTCACGGCCGGGCCACGATCACCCCGTCGCCCCGCAGCTGGAGCGCCTGGCCGCCGTAGGTGGCGCGCAGCAGCTCCGGGGTCAGGGTGGTGCCGATCGGGCCGAAACCGATCTGGTGGCGGTTGAGCAGGCAGACCTCGTCGCAGGCCAGGTGGGCGAGGCCGAGGTCGTGGGTGGCCATGACGACCGCGGCCCCATCGGCCCGCAGGCGGCCGAGGGCGGTCAGGAGCAGGTCCTGGGAGAGGGCGTCGACGCCGTTGAACGGCTCGTCGAGCAGCAGCAGCTTCGGCTCCTGGGCGATCGCCCGGGCCAGCAGGACCCGCTGGCGCTGCCCGCCCGAGAGGATGCCGAACCGGGCCGAGGCCCGCTCGGCCAGGCCGACCTGGGCCAGGGCCCGGCCGGCGGCCTGGTGGTCGGCTGCCCCTGGCCGCCGGACCCAGCCGACCCGCGGGTAGCGGCCCATCAGCACGACCTGCATGGCCGAGACCGGGAACTCGGCGTCGAGGGTGTCGGCCTGGGGCACGTAGGCGACCTGGCGGCGGGCCGCCTGGGGTGGGCGGCCGAGCACCTGGATGGTCCCGCCGGTCAGCGGGACCAGGCCGAGCACGGCCTTGATGAGGGTCGACTTGCCGGCCCCGTTGGGGCCGATGAGGGCGACCGACTGCCCGGCCGCGACCTCGCCGTCGACCCCCTCGACCACCGGGTCGCGCTCGTAGGCGACGGTTGCCTGGCGCAGGGCCAGGACCGGAGGAGGCTCCCCGGGCCCCCGGGGCGGGTCAGCTGCCACTGAGGTTGCTCACGATCGTGGCCGTGTTGTGCCGGACCATCTTGACGTAGGTGTCGGCGTCGGACCCGGGCGGGCCGAGCGCGTCGCCGTACAGGGCGTCCTCGCCGACCACGACCTTGACGCCGGCCTCGGCCGCGATGGTCTGGGCCGCCCTCGGCGGCAGGGTCGTCTCCGAGAACACGGCCTTGACCCTGGTCGCCTTGATCCTGGCCACCAGGTCGCGGACGTCCCTGCCGGACAGCTCGGTCGAGGTGTCGAAGCTTGGGATCACCGAGCCGACCAGCTCCAGCCCGTAGCGGTCCAGGTAGTAGCCGAAGGCGTCGTGGTTGGTGACCACCTTCTTGTTGGCCAGGCTGTCGATCTGCGTGGCCACCTCGACGTCGAGGGCCTGCAGCTGCCTGGCGTAGGTGTCCAGGTTGGCCTGGAAGGTTGCGGCGCCGGCGGGCTCGGCCCCGGCCAGCCCGCGCTCGACATTGGCCGCCATCACCGCCGCGTTCCTCGGGTCCTGCCAGATGTGGGGGTCGGACTCGCCGTCGACCTGGCGCAGCCGCACCCCCTGGCTGGCGTCGACCACCCGGCCCTGGTAGCCGGCGCCGGCGATGGTGTCGTCCAGCCACTCCTCGAGGCCGACGCCGTTCTTGAGCACCAGGTCGGCCCTGGCCAGGGTGTCGATGTCGGCCGGGGACGGGTCGTAGTCGTGGGCGTCGACGCCCGGCTTGAGCAGGCTGGTCACCTGGACGCGGTCGCCGCCGACGTTGGCGGCGATGTCGGCCAGCTGGGTGGTGGTGGCCACGACCTGCAGCCCCCCGCCCGCGGCCTCGCCGGTGGCGTCGCCGGTCGCCGAGCAGCCCGCGGCCAGGACGGCCGCCAGACAGGCGGCGAGCAGGACCATCCGTGGCCGGCCCATGGCGCCTCCCTGCCCGGTGGGGTGCTGACACCAGCCATCATACGCGGTATTGGCAATGATTCTCATAACCGAGGCTGGCTGCAGCGCTGGCAGAGGCCGCGCAGCTCAAGGCGGTGGTCGGTGACCTTGAAGCCGGTGCGGGCGGCGACCGCGCCCAGCAGCGACTGCAGGCCGGCGTCGACCTCCGGGGGGACCGGGTCGTCCTCGATCCGGCCGCAGCGGCTGCAGACCAGGTGATGATGGTGGCCGACCAGCTCCTCGGACAGCTCGTAGCGGGCGTGGCCGCCGCCGGTCCCCGGGTACCGGGTGACCGCGCCGGCCTGTTCGAGCACGACCAGGTTCCGGTAGATCGAGCTCACCGGCAGCCTGGCCGGGCCCTCGGCCAGCTCGAAGATCTCCAGCGGCCGCCCGGCGTCGTGCAGCAGCTCGACCAGGGAGCGCCGGCCGGACGTGTAGCGCTGCTGGGCGCGGCCGAGCCGCTGGGCAACCTCGGCGTGGGGCGCCTTGCTGCTCACCGTGCCGCCTCCAGGCTGATCTCAGACATGGGCATGCCACATCGTACGCAGGCTCTTGGGGAAGTGGTTCTTGAGGATCCCACCTGACACCCGGCCCCAGCCCAGCGGCCAGTCCCCGATGGTGACCAGCGTCCAGCCCGGCGGCCCGTCGCCGGGCAGCGCCTCCCCCCTGAGCCAGGCTCGGGCCTCGGCGTCGTCGAGCCGTCTGGCCCGGCGCACCATCGCCGGGCCGGCCGCCATGGCCAGCGCGTGCGCCGGCTCGAACCGGCCGGGCCGGGCCCGGCCCAGCAGCAGGCCCGGCCGGACCAGGCGCAGGCCGCCGCCGGCCAGCGCCTCGTCGGGGACGCTGTAGACCCGCTGGCCGGCCACCTGCGGCGATGGGGGCTCGACCAGCAGGACGTCGGCGGCGAACGCCCGCCAGGCGTCGAGGACGGCGCCGGTCGCGCTCCCGGCGCGGGCGGGGCCGCGGCGCCGGGCTGGGCGGCCGGGCGGCACCGTTGGGCGACCTGGACGGCCGAGCTTGGCCACGAAGTGGCCCTCGCCCCGCAGCCGGTGCGGCCACAGGCGCACCGTCCTGGCCAGCTCCGGCGGCCCGTCGGGACACCAGTCGGGCCGGCCGGGCGCGAACCCCTCGTGCCAGGGGATCTCCTGCACCTCCCAGTCCGGGTGGGCGAGCAGGAACCCGGCGACCTGCTGCTCGTTCTCCTCGGGAGCGAAGGTGCAGGTCGAGTAGACCAGCACCCCGCCCGGCCGGACCAGGCGGGCGGCGTCGGCCAGCAGGCGCCGCTGCCGCTCGGCGCTGCCGCGGACGTGGCCGGGGCGCCACTGGGCCGCCGCCGCCGGGTTGCGCCGGAACAGGCCCTCGCCCGAGCAGGGCGCGTCCAGCAGCACCCGGTCGAACGCCCCGGGCAGCCGCCCGGCCAGCCGCTCGACGGTCTCGCCGCTGACCGCCGTGCGCCACGACCCCCAGCGGTCGAGGTTGTCGGCCAGCGCCGGCACCCTGCTCCGCTGCAGCTCGTTGGCGACCACCGCACCCTGGCCGCCGAGCCGGCCGGCGATCAGGGTGGTCTTGCCGCCGGGGGCGGCGGCCAGGTCGAGCACCCGCTGCCCGGGTCGCACATCCAGCGCCTCCCCGACCGCCAGCGCCGACGGCTCCTGCACGTAGCCGAGCCCGGCGGCCTGGGCGACGGTGTCGCCGATGCGGACGTCGCCCGGCAGGAAGAACGCCTCCCGGCACCACGGCACCGGCTCGGGCGCGATGCCGAGCAGGGGTGGGAGGGCGGCCGGGTCGAGCTTGAGCGGGTTGGCCCGCACCGCCCGCTCGGCCGGCCGCCGGTAGCTGTCGAGGAACGCTCGCGCCTCGGGGCCGAGCAGCTCGCGCATGCGGCCAACGAAGCCGTCGGGCAGTGCGGGCTCCGTCATCGTCTCAGCCGGTGTTCTGCAGGCCGGCGGCGACGCCGTTGACGGTGAGCAGGACCAGGTCGGCGGCCCTGGCCGCCTCGGCGCCCGACAGACCGTTGCGCAGGTCGGTCAGGAAGCGGACCTGCAGGAACGAGAGCGCGTCGACGTAGGGGTTGCGCAGGTCGACGGCCTGGCGCAGGACCGGTCGGTGGCCAAGCAGCCGCTCGGCCCCGGTGGTCTCGAGGACCAGCGCCCTGGTGCGCCGGAACTCCTCGCGGATGGCGGCGACCAGGTCGGGCCGCCCGCCCAGCTCCAGGTAGGACTCGGCGACCAGCGGGTCGGCCTTGGCCAGGCTCATCTCGGCGTTCTCGATCATCGACCGGAAGAACGCCCACCCGGTGTACATCTCGCGCAGCGTGGCCAGGCCGTCGGGCTGGCCGGCGACCACCTGGAGCCCGGTGCCCAGCCCATACCAGCCGGGCAGGTTGCAGCGGTTCTGGCTCCAGGCGAACACCCACGGGATGGCCCGCAGGTCGACCAGGTCGCCGCCGGCCGCCCCTGACCCGGCGCCGCCGCGCCTGGCCGGGCGCGACCCGATCCGCAGCAGCCCGAGCTCCTGGATCGGGGTCACCCGCGCGAAGAACTCGGCGAACCCGTCCTGCTCGACCAGGTCGCGCCAGGCCGTCTCGGCGGCGGCGGCCATGCGGGTGGCGGTTGGCAGGAAGCGGGCCTCGGCGGCCACCAGGGCGTCCTGCGCCCCCGGGGTCGAGGCGCCGAGCACGGCGTTGGTGACCTGCTCGAGGTGGCGGTGGCCGATGGCCAGGCTGCCGTAACGGGCGTAGATGACCTCGCCCTGCTCGGTGACCTTGAAGCGCCCGGCGACCGAGCCAGGCGCCTGCCCGCGCACGGCCCGCCCGGCCGGGCCGCCGCCGCGGCCGAGGGCGCCGCCTCGGCCGTGGAACAGGACCAGCTCGACGCCACGTTCGGCCGCCCAGGCGGCGAGCCTGCCCTGGGCCCGGTACAGGGCCAGGTTGGCGGCCAGGAAGCCGGCGTCCTTGGCCGAGTCGGAGTAGCCGAGCATCACCTCCAGCCGACGCTCCCGGCGGTCCAGCCAGGCCGCCGCGCCCGGCAGGGCCAGGTACTCGTCGAGCACCTCGCAGGCCCGCTCCAGGTCGGCCCGTGACTCGAACAGCGGGACCACGTCCAGGTCGAGCGAGCCGTCGGGGACGGCCAGCCGGGCCAGTGCCCTGACCGCGGCCAGGTCGGCGGCCGAGCGGCTGAAGCTGACCACGTAGCGCCTGCAGGCGTCGGGCCCGTAGCGGGCCCGCAGCTCGCCCATGACCCGAAGGGTCGCCAGCACCTCCTCGGTGGCCCCATCCACCGGGGACCTGGGCCCGCGGCCCCCCGACCCCCGCGGCCAGCCTGCCACCGCCAGCCGGTCGAGGGCGGCCGCGTCCCCGACGGCGCCGGGGGCCAGCTCGGCCAGGACGTGGGCGTGGACGGCGGCGTGCTGGCGGACCTCGAGGGAGGCCAGGTGGAAGCCGAACGTCTCGACCTGCCAGGCCAGGTGCTGCAGCTCCCCGTAGGCCAGGCGGGTCGCCCCCGACGCGGCCAGCGACGCCTGGACCAGGCGCACCTCGGCCAGGAACTCGCCGGCGTCCCGGTAGCCGCAGCCGGGCTCCACGTCCGTGCCACCGAGCAGGCCGGCCCGCGTGGCGGCCAGCCGCTCGGCGGCAAGCAGCAGCTTGCGGAGATAGGGCTCGTCGGGCCAGCGTTTGCCGATGGCGGCGGCCGGCCCAGGGAAGGCGGCCTCATCGCGGGCCTCGGAGACAAGCAGCTCCGGCGACGGCGGCGTCGAGGCGGCCGAGACGGTAAGGGCGTGACCGACCCGCCTGGTCACGGCCTCCAGGCCGCGCAGGATGTGGTCGGCCTGGATGGCCATGGTGGCCCTGGTCGTCTCGGCGGTGACGTTTGGGTTGCCGTCGCGGTCGCCGCCGACCCAGCTCCCCCAGCGCAGGTAGGGGCGGAACGGCGGCGGCCGGGTGCCGCTGGCCTCGCCGGCCAGGGCCTGCTCCAGCGCCCGGTAGGCGGCCGGAACCAGCCGGAACAGGGTGGTGTCGAACACCGCCATGACCGAACGGACCTCGTCGAGCGGGCTCGGCCGGTCGCGGCGGAGCTGGGCCGTCCGCCACAGGATGGTGATCTCCTCCAGCAGCCGGCGGGAGGCCGTCGCCTGGTCGTCGCCGGGCAGTCGCGGGGCGTCCAGACGGCTCAGCTCGGTGGCGATGCGGCGAAGGGCGTCGACCACCGCCCGCCGCCTGGCCTCGGTGGGGTGGGCGGTGAGCACGGGCACGACCTCGAGCCGGTCGAGCAGGCCGGCCAGCCCCTCCTCGCCGGCGGCCTCCCTGATCTCCTGGACGGCGGCCGCGAACGACTCCCGCACCTGCCCGCCGTGCTGGCGTCGCTCGCGCAGGGTCCTGACCCGGTGCTGCTCCTCGGCCAGGTTGACCAGCTGGAAGTAGACGGTGAAGGCGCGCGCCAGCAGCTCGGCCCGGTCGAGGTCGAAGCCGGCGACCAGCTCGACCACCCGGGCCCTGGCCTCCCGGCGGCCGCCGTCGGCGTTGCGCAGGGCGATGGTGGCCCTTCGCAGGCGCTCGACGTCCTCCAGCAGGCCGGGGCCGCCGGCCTCCTCGAGGACCCGGCCGAGCAGGTGGCCGAGCAGCCGGACGTCGCGACGCAGTGGCGCCGGCATCTCCTCCCCCGCCCGCCGGTCGACCCGCACCCCACCGCCCCTCCCGGCTGGGCCGTCGTCAGGCATCGAGCAGGTCCTTGGCGTGTCCGGCGGCGACCAGGTGGCCCTTGCGCTCGGCCAGCCGCAGGGCCTGGCGCAGCAGCGGCACGGCTTCCTCGGCCCGGCCGGCCGATCGCAGCACGTGGGCCAGGTCGAGCAGGGCGCCGGCCTGCATGGCCAGCATGTCGCTGTCTCGGGCCAGCTCGACCGCCTCGGCGGCCAGCCGCTCGGCCTCGGCAGGCCGGCCCTGCCTGGCCAGCACCATGCCCAGCGGCCCGCGCCGCTCGACCTGGGCGTAGAGGTCGTCGCGCACGGCCAGCTCGCCGCTGAGGGTGGCGGCCTCGAGCGCCTCGTCGTCGCGCTCCTGGGCGGCGAGCGCCCTGGCCAGGTTGGCGGTGATCTCCGAGCGCAGTCCCCGCTCCCCCATCTTCTCCAGGATCCCAGACCCCCATCGCAGCCACCGCTCGGCCGCCGCCGGGTCGCCGGCCAGCAGCTCGACCTGACCGAGGAACTGGCTGCAGAGGGCGGCGAAGCGGCTCGGGCCGAGCCTGCCCGCGATCGCCACGGCGGCGGCGCCGAGCTCGCGGGCAAGGTCGAAGTCGCCCTGCATGGCGTGCAGCCCGGCCAGGGTGTGCAGGGCCGACATCTCGACCCGGTAGCTGCCTTCTGCCCGTCCGCGGATCTCCTGGCAGCGGCGGATGCCCTCGGCGACCGGCGTCGGGCCCCAGAACGCCGACTGGGCGAGGGCGTACAGGTTGCCGGCCTCGACCCGCTCGTCGTTGGCGATGCGGGCGTGGTCGACGGCGCGCTGGAACTCGTCCTCGGCCCGGCCGATCAGGCAGCGCAGGTAGCTGTCGAGCCCGAGGAGCCGCCAGGCCCGCGCCTGCCCCTGCTGGTCGCCGAGCCCCTCCAGCAGCGACAGCACCTGCTGGACGTCGGCCCGGTAGCTGTCGGGGCCGCGGTCGGGCGAGTCCAGCCGCAGCTCCAGCTTGCCGAGGGTTGCATGGGCCCGCAGCCCCTGGTCGCCGGTGCGGTCGGCGGCGGCGAGGGCCTCGTCGAGGACACGCTCGGCCCGCTCGGTCTCGACATTGAGGGTCAGCACCTCCCCCAGCTCGGTGAGCAGGTGCAGCCTGGTCCGGTCGGCGGGCGGGAGCAGGGCGATGGCCCGTTCCAGCAGGTTGGCGGCGGCGGGCAGGTCGCCGCGGCCGGTGGCCGTGCGGCCCGCCGAGGCCAGCCGCTCGGCGGCGGCCGCCGCCAGCTCGCGGCCGCCCGAGTCGACCGGGCCGAGCTCGGTCAGCAACCGGTGGGCCCGCTCCAGGTGCCAGCCGAGCACCTCCTCGACCTCGCGGCCGCGTTCGCCCAGGGTCCGGGCCAGCCAGTCAGCGTAGCGCTGGTGGAGCTCGGCCCGTGCCTGCTTGGGCAGCGAGTCGTAGGCGGCATCACGGGCCAGCTGGTGGCGGAACTGGAAGCCGTCGCGGCCGCCGAGCGGGGCGTGTGCCGGGCGCAGCAGCTCCTTGCGGACCAGGGCCAGCAGGTGGGCGTCGACCGCTTCCCTGGCCGGCGCCGGCGTGAGGGCCTGCAGCGCCGAGCGGTCGAAGCCCTGGCCCATCACCGACGCCCGGTCGAGCAGGGCGCGCTCCTCGCCGGCCAGCCGGTCCAGCCGGGCCGCCAGCAGCGCCTGGATGGTCGGTGGGGTGCTGACGCCGGCCAGGTCGTCGGCCACCCAGCGGCCGCCGTCGCGCCGCAGCCGACCCTCCTCGATCAGCATGGCCAGCAGCTCCTCGAGGAACAGCGGGTTGCCTTCGGCGGTCCGGGTGATGCGGACGGTCGCCTCCGCCGGCAGGGACACCTCTCCGGCCAGGTGCTCGAGCAGGGTCGCCGACTCGTCGGCGGCCAGCGGCTCCAGCAGCAGGGTGCTGGCGTTCAGCCGCCCGCCCGACCAGGCCGGCCGCTGCTCCAGCAGCTCGGGCCGGGCCACGGCGACCAGCAGGATCGGGGCCTCCCGGGCCAGGGCGACGACCTGCTCCAACAGGTCGAGCAGGCTCGGCTGAGCCCAGTGGAGGTCGTCGATGACCACCACCAGCGGCCGCCGGGCGGCCAGCACCTCCAGGAACCGCCGCACCGCCCAGACCGCGTCCTCGGGCGGCACCGGGGCCGGCTGCAGCCCGATCAGCCGGCCAAGGCGGTCGGCGGCCTCCGGTTCCCCGGTCCCCTTGGTACCGGCCAGCAGCTCCTCCAGCTTGGCCTCGGCCTGCTCGGGCGAGTCGGCGGACTTGATCTCGGCGGCCCGGCGGACGATCTCGGCGATCGGCCAGAAGCTGCTGCCCTCGGCGTCCGACGGGCACTGGCCGTACAGCGCGGTGGCGGCGTCGTCGAGCGCGTCGACGGCCGCCGTGACCAGCCGGGACTTGCCGACCCCAGCGGGACCGAGCACGGTCAGCAGATGGCAGGTCGAGGTCCTGACGGTGCGCTGGAAGACCCAGTCGAACAGCTGCAGCTCGGGCAGCCGGCCGACCAGCGGGCTGTCGTGGCTGCGGGCGTGCCCGAGCGCGTCCGGGGACACGTCCACCAGCCGCCAGGCCTCCCCGTCCACCGGGGGCCTACCCATGAGGCCCCCGGACCCCCCGTCCAGCCCCAAGCCGTCCACGGGGGCGGCGACCAGGGCGTCGCGGGACAGATGCCAGGTCCGCCGGTCGAGCAGGACCTCCCCGGGCCCGGCGGCGGCCTGCAGCCGGCTGGCGAGGTTGACCGCCTCCCCGATGACCAGCGGGTCGCCGCCGGCCTCTTCGACCATGACCTCGCCGGTGGCGACCCCGATGTGGACCTCGATGGCCGGCCCCCCGTCCTCGTCCAGCTCGGCCACGGCGTCCTGCACGGCCGCGGCCGCCCTGACCGCCCGCAGGGCGTCGTCCTCACGCACCACCGGGACCCCGAACACGGCCACCACCGCGTCGCCGACGAACTTCTGCACCAGGCCGTGGTGGCGTTCCAGCACCGCCTTGGTGCGCTCGAAGAAGCGGGCCATGACCCGCCCGAGCGACTCCGGGTCCAGCCGCTCCCCGAGCGCGGTCGAGCCGGTGACGTCGCAGACCACCACGGTCACCACCTTGCGGGCGCCGCGTCGCCGCTCGGCGGCCAGCGGCGCGCCGCAGCTGAGGCAGAAGCGGGCCCGCTCCGGGTTGCGCTCGCCACAGTTGGCGCAGGTCAGCATGGCCGTCCGCCCCGCTCAGCTGCCGTCACGGCGGCGCCTGGCCACCTCGGCCAGGGCGGTGCGGTCGATCCGGTCGCCGGGAACGACCGCCACCCGGCAGGCGGTCACGGCCCGCAGGGTCGCCGTCCTGCGTCCCCCCTCGAGCAGCGCCATCTCGCCCAGGATGGCGCCAGGGCCGACCTCGACCACCGGCTCGCCGTCCTGCTCGACGGCCAGGACCCCGTCGAAGAGGAGATAGAGCTCATCGCCCGGGTCGCCCTGCCCGACCAGGGCCTCGCCGCGGCGCAGCCGCCGGAACGGCGGGTCGGAGCCGATGATGATGCGCGACAGCTCCCGCTCCAGGACGCTCTCGACGGCGGTGACCACCGCCGGCGACTCCTCATCGCCCCACGGGTTCTTCTCGCCGAACGACTCCCGATACCAGGTGCCAAAGTCGATCAGCCCGGTCTTGGCCTTCAGCACGCCGTCGTGACCGTAGATCCAGTGCCGCGGGAACGAGCTGGCCCCGACCACCTGGAACTCCGCCGTGGAGTCGGTGCGGATCACCAGAGCGAGCGTCGACCACACCACCGGCCCGGTGACCTGGAGGAAGGGCCGGCGGCGGACCCGGCGGGGCGACGGCATGCCCGGCTTGCCCCCGGCCGTCTGGGTGAA
>DATHIG010000319.1:0-2582 GCA_035490035.1 Actinomycetes bacterium | reverse complement strand
GGGAACGGCAATTCAGAAATCGTGATGGCTGTCGGCGCGCCAATAGGTTGGGGTGGTGCAACCACAGGCGCGCGGAATCGGACCGAGCCCTCACGGTGCCGAGCTGAGCGGAGACCTGGCATGGCGGGTCGCAGGAGCGGCGCCCGGTCAGGTCGAGCTGATCCGACAGGTGGTTGCTTCAGCAAGCCCCGGGCAGGGCCCTTCGTTCACGATGCCGGTTCAGCCGTGCGGGGTGGTTGGGTGGGCTGTGCGGTAGCGCCGCGGGCCCACCAGTGGGCATGGCGCCGGTGGGCCAGAGCGGGTTGTTTGGCCTCGATCTGGGGCAGGGTGTTGGCGATTGGGTCGACGATCGTGGCCTGGTCGAGCCGGAGCCGGTCGCCGGTCATCGACCCAAGCTCGGCGAGTGCGGTGACCAGGTCGGCCTGCGCGGCCATGATCCGGGCGGCCACGCCGGGGGCGACGGTGGCGTAAGCAGGTGCGAATGCGAAGCCGCAAAACGGACACCGGAAGCCGTCGCTGGGCTGGACCAGCTGCCCAAGCAGCAGCTCCCGGCTGCAGGACCCACAGCGAGCGTTGATGCTCATCGGGTCACCTCCGCAGGCGTCATCCAGCCACCGCCTGCTGTCCGTCTTGACGTCGTCGGGTGGTCCTGGCGGTCGTGGTCGGTCGCCCCCCGAGCGCCGGTCGGTGGGTGGAGTTCCGTGCGTGCTCGAGCCCGTCGACAAGCACCTCCAGGCCGGCGGTGAACCGTTCGTCGCGGTTGTCGACCCAGACGTGCTCGCCGAGGGCGACCAGGGCTGGGAAGCGGTCGGGGGGCAGCGAGCGGAAGAACTGGTGGAGTTGGGTTCTGATGGCGGGGTCGCGGACGCGCTGCTCGTTGACCGCGGTCGGGGTGCCGCTGACGGCAAAGCCGATGGTGTAGTCGACCAGGAGGAAGAAGGCCAGGCCGGCTTGGCGGTCGGCGAACCCGGCGGCCTGCAGCGGTGCCAGCAACGCCTCGGCCAGGGCCAGTGAGTGGGGGCCCAGCGGGTCGCGGGTCTTGAGGATGGCGGCGACCCCGGGGTGGGCCTCCAGGACCTGACGCAGCCGGTGGGCCAGGATCTTGAGCTGCTCGGTCCAGGCCAGGGAGGGGTCGGTGTGGAAGTCGACCTCGGCCAGGACGCCGTCGAGGAGCAGGTCCTGGAGTTGTTGCTTGCTGCCGACGTGGTGGTAGAGGGCGCCGGGGACCACGCCCAGGCGGGCGGCCAGGCTGCGCATGGTCAGGGCTTGGACGCCGTCGTGGGCGATGACCGCCAGTGCTTCGCTGACGACCCGTTGGCGGGTGAGCTGGGGGCGGCGGCCGGGATCATCGATGGGTGGGCTGAACCACAGCGACCGTGATCCGCCATCGGTCGCGGGCAGGACCCCTCCTGCCCCTGGCCGCTTGCCCGGCGGTGCCTTGGCTCGCTCCGCCACGCTCCTCCTCCGTCCTGTTCGGTTTCCTAAACGATGACCTTGACAGATGAACGGTGTTCAGCATACTTTGAACATAGTTCCTCGGCAAGTGAACGCCGATCAGCCACCCCGGATCTGCGTCCTCCCCGAGCCGCCGGGCCGCACGGCCCATAAAGGAGGGAGACCAGATGGCCACCATGATGCGATGGGACCCGTTCCAGGACCTGCGCAACGCGCAGGACGAGATGGCCCAGATGAGCCCGATGCTCGCCCACGCGCTCGGCCTACAGGGCCAGCCGCAGGGCAGCGATCGAGCCACGGCCTGGGCGCCAGCGCTGGACATCTCCGAGCGGAAGGACGCCTACCTGGTCACGGTCGAGCTGCCCGGGATCGAGGCCGATGACCTGGAGATCACCATGGAGGATGGCCTGCTGACCATCCAGGGTGAGCGGGCTTTCGCCCAGGAGTCCTCCGAGCAGCAGTTCCACCGGGTCGAACGCCGCTATGGCGCCTTCCGCCGCTCGATCACCCTGCCCGCCCAGGTCCAGGCCGAGCAGATCGAGGCCTCGTTCGACAACGGCGTGCTCCAGATCGTGGTGCCCAAGATGGAGGAGGCCAAGCCCAAGCGCATCCGGGTACGCCCCGGTCCAGTGGAGGTCCTTGCGGCAAGCAGTGAAAGCGCAAGCAGTGAGGACACAACGCCCAGTTGAGTCGAGCAGGGGCGTAGCCGGCCCGGCTACGCCCCCGCTGCTCTTCTCCAAGGGTGCGGAACGACCCGGAGAACCGGTTTTCGGGTTGCTTTCGTGCCATCGGCCGCAGCACCCGTGCACCCCACGGCGAGGGAGCGGCTGGTTCCCGCGGGCAGGCGGTACCGGCCAAGAAGGGGATACCAAGAAGGGGATAGGAGATGAGCGGCCTGCTGACCGTCCTGGTGGTATTGGTGCTGCTGGTGCTGGTCGGGCTGGCGATGTCGGTTCGGGTCGTGCAGCAGTACGAGCGGGGGGTGTTGTTCCGGTTGGGCCGGGTGGTGGGGGTCCGGGAGCCCGGCCTGCGGCTGATCGTGCCGGTGATCGAGGTGCTGCGGCGGGTGTCGCTGCGGATTGTGACCATGCCGATCCAGTCCCAGGGCATCATCACCCGCGACAACG
>DATHIG010000318.1:0-8662 GCA_035490035.1 Actinomycetes bacterium | reverse complement strand
TGGAGGCCGTCCCGACCGGCCGTCGCGGGCCCCGCTACACGATCACCTGGACCTTCCCGAACGGCCAGGGCACCGACGACACGGTCCGCCAGTCGGTCTGGCCGTACGCGGCCGGCGGGCCGCTGACCTACATGGCGTCCGGACAGCCGGTGCTCGAGAGCCGGACCAAGGGCGGCTGGTACCGCGCCAGCGACAGCCTGCGCCAGAACCTGATCTCGCTCGGCCTGCCCGAGCGCCAGCCCCTGGCCGCCCCGGCTCCCGCCCCGGCCGCCCTCGCCCCGGAGCCGGCCGCCCCCGCCCCGGCCGTCTGGCCGCGGGTTGCCGCCGGGCTCGGGCTGCTGCTGCTCCTCACCGTCGGGGGCGCGCTGCTGCTGCGCCGCCGTTCCAGCCCCGGCGCCGCCACCGCCCGCTGAATCAGGCTCGCTCGATCAGGCCGTGCTCGTTGCCGTCCGGGTCCTTGAACTGGGCCCAGCGGCCCCAGGCCTGCTCGGACGGCTCCTCGGTGAACTCGACCCCGCGCCCGCGCAGCTCCTCGAAGGTGGCCTTGATGTCGTCGCAGGCGAAGACCAGCCCGGGCGTGAACGGCACCACAACCGTCTCGGCCCCGGCCGGGGCGACCTCGACCCAGCGGGCGTCCGGGCCCATCGGCTCGTCCCGACGCTTCTCGAAGCCGAGCTTGCCGACGTAGAAGTCGATCGCCCGGTCCTGGTCACCCGCCCGGACCCCGACCGAGCTCACCCTGGTGATCATCCGACTCTCCCCGGTTGGCCGAACACCTGTTCGAGCAATCCTACCGTTCGGCACGGCGGGAGGTCGAGGCCGGCCCGCCCGGTAGGCTCCCGGCATGACCGCCATCCTGCTGGCCCTCGGCAGCAGCGTCGGCTACGGCGTCAGCGACTTCCTGGCCAGCCGCGTCGCCAAGCGGGTGGCACCGGTGCTGCTGGTGTTCTACAGCCAGGCCCTGCAGAGTGTCGTCCTGCTGGTGGTGGTGCTGGCGGTCAGCCAGCCCTACAGCGGGGCCGGGCTGGCCTGGGGGACGGCGGCGGGGGCGGTCGGGGCGGCCGGGCTGGTCGCCTACTACCAGGCGCTGGCCACCGGCCAGACGGCCATCGTCGCGCCACTGGCGTCCACCGGGGCCGTGCTGCCAGTGGTGGTCGATCTGGCGAGGGGGGAGCGGCCGAGCACGTGGGCCATTGCCGGCCTGGTCATGGTGCTGGCCGGGATCGCGGTGACCTCGCTGGCCGCCGGCGACCAGCGCGAGGCGGCGCCGGCGCCGACCTGGCACGGTCCACCGGCGACCGGCCGCCGAGCCGGGGCCATGCCCCGCCCGCCCCTCCCGGTCCTGCTCGCCCTGCTCGCGGCGTTGCTGTTCGGGCTGTTCTTCGTCGCCGTCGACCAGGGCGGCGTCGCCGCCGGCGGGGGCGTCCTCTGGGTCGCCCTCGGTGTCCAGCTCGGCGCGCTGCCCACCACCCTGGCCGGCGCGCTGGGCTCGCGGGGGCGGCACGGCCTCGGCATCCCCGACCCGGCATTGCTGCTCCCGGTCGTCCTGTTGACCGTGCTCAACCTGTGCGGCGACAGCTTCCTGGCCTACGCCGTGACCCGCGGCGACCTGGCCGTTGTCAGCGTCCTGGCCTCGCTTGCCCCGGTGGTCACGGCCCTGCTCGCCCGCGCCCTGACCGCAGAGCGGCCCAGCCGCCCCCAGGCCGCCGGCGCCATCCTCGCCCTGCTCGGCACCGTGGTCGTGTCCGCCGCCCAGGCGGTCGCGTAGCCGGTACAGTCGAAGCCCGACCGACCGATGGAGGGACCGCCGATGGCCAAGCTCGAGGAGGGCGCCCAGGCGCCGGAGTTCACCCTGCCCGACCAGGACGACAACCCGGTCTCCCTGGAGGACTTCAAGGGCCAGCGGGTCATCCTCTACTTCTATCCCGCCGACGATACCCCCGGCTGCACTAGAGAAGCCTGCCAGTTCAACGACAACCTGGCCGCCTTCCAGGCCGCCGGTGTGCCGGTGATCGGCATCTCCCGCGACGACGCCCAAAGCCACCAGCGCTTCCGCAACAAGTACGGTCTCCAGTTCCCCCTGCTGACCGACGCCGACCACCAGGTCATGGACGCCTACGGCGCCTGGGGCGAGAAGACCAGGTACGGCCAGACCAGCATCGGGGTGCTTCGCTCCACCTTCCTGGTCGACGAGCAGGGCCGCATCGAGCGGGCCTGGCACAACGTCAAGGCCGACGGCCACGCCGCCAAGGTCCTCGAGGCACTCGGCCCCAAGGTCTGACCGCGGCGTCTCGAGGCGTTGCAGCTCCGGGTAGAGTCTGGCGTTGCTGCGAAGGAGCAGCTGGTCAGCTGCGTGTTCAGGCCCGCGAGGTCGGCGACCGGCACCTCGGCATACCTCGTGGGGGAGAGCTCTGCCTCCATCCATCTACCCGGGATTGTGTGGCACCTGTGGTGGGACGGGAGCTGGTTCTTGCCTCAGTCGGCGGCCAGTTCGTCGGTGGCGGTTTGTCCGGCGTCGGTGGTGCGGCGCAGGAAGTCGGCCAGCAGCTCGAGCTGGTCGTCGCTGTAGCCAGCGCAGATCTGGTCCATCGAGGTGTTCATCCCCGCATAGAGGCGGAACAGCTCTGCGCCCCGGTCGCGGCGGACTCGGACGACCACGGCGCGGCGGTCGTTAGGGTCGCGCTCGCGGACCACCCAGCCGCCGCGTTCCAGGCGGTCGAGGATGCCGGTCATGGTGGCGGGGTGCAGGCCTGCGCGTCGGGCAAGGGCGCTGGGGTTGAGCGGGCCGTGACGGTTGATGAGCTCCAGGCAGTCCAGGTCGACGTCTTTGAGCTCGACGTGGGCGCCGACGTGATGGTTGAGCAGCGACAGTTGGTTGCTCAGCTCGCGCAGTGACTCCTTGATGTCGCGGGTCAGCCGCCGTCGGCGTCGCGCTGCGTCCAGGTCCCTTGATGATGTCGAACTCATATACTATGCTTTCCGTATCTTCTGTTGTACGGAAGACAGGATAGCCGGGGACGTGGTCCCCGTACAAGCGAAGGGCTTGTCATGCTCTTGGTCACCGGAGCGACCGGCACCATCGGACGCCCCCTCATTGACGCCCTCCTCAACCAAGGCGCCAAGGTCCGCGCCATCACCCACAACCCGCACGCCGCCGGCCTGCCCGCCGAGGTCGAGGTCGTCGAGGCGGATCCTCGGCCGCCCCGTACGCACCTATGCCGAGTGGGTCGCCGACCACGCCGACGACTTCCGGAACGAACAAGAACAGTAGGGAGCAACCGATGAAGCTCACCATCTTCGCCGCGACCGGGGGGATCGGTCGGCAAGCCCTCGAGCAGGCCGTCGCCGCCGGCCACGACGTCACCGCCGTCGTCCGAAACCCGAACAAGCTGTCTGGAGAAGCGGTCCGTATCGTCACCGCCGACCTGGCGGCCGCGGACCCGGCGGCGCTGGAGTCCGCGGTCGCCGGCGCCGACGCGGTGCTCTCCGGCCTTGGTCCACGGTCGACCTCCGAGACCGGCATCGCGTCGCAGGGCACGCGGGCCATCGTCCAGGCGATGCAGGCAACCGGCGTGCGACGCATCGTCGTGGTCAGCGCCGCGCCGATCTCCACCGTGCCCTCGCCCGCCCGCCCGAAGCCGCCCCGGCACGACCCGGGCGACGGGTTCCTCATGCGCAACCTGCTCAACCCGATGATCAAGGCCGTGCTCCGCAAGCCCTATGCCGATCTCGCGCTGATGGAGGACATCCTTCGCGACAGCGGCCTGGACTGGACCGTCGTGCGACCGCCACGGCTGACCGACAAGCCCCTGACCGGCAGCTACCGGGTGGCGTACGGACAAAACCTCCGAGGCGGCTGGTCGGTTTCCCGCGCCGACGTCGCCCAGCTCATGCTCAACGTGCTCGAGCAACCCGAGACCATCAAGCAAGCCATCGGCATCGCCAACTAAGCCTGGATCCTCCGAATAGCTCGCCTTGATCCTCCGCCGCTGTCAGGCAAAGCAGCTGCTTATCGCAGCCCGGCCTGCCATCAGGAGGTCACGCGGGCGCAGCATGAGTGGATCTCCGCACCTCGCTGAGCGACCTGGCGGGCTTAGGAGAGGCGGCGCCTGAGTTCGCTTGGGTACTCGGGGAAGTAGCGGGAGATGTCGCTGAGCGAGAACTGCGCCAGGATCGACGTGGCCTGCTCGCGCTCGAGGAGGAAGCGGAAGGACTCCCGCACGACTCGCTCGAGGTCGTCGTCGCGGAGCTCAAGCCCCTCACCGAGCCGGTCGGGCACCGTCACCTGGTGGTTCGTCTCACGATCACCTTCGCGCACCTGGACCCGGAACTCCCGGGGCGCCAAGGGGCTGATGCTGATGTCTGCCATTGTTCGGATCGCTCGAGCTAGTTCCTCGACAGGGTGCGTCTTACCTTAGACGTCGTTTCGTTCCTTGGGGCTGATCTAACAGGATCCGGCGCCATGTCGCCGCATCGACGAGCTCATGCCGGATGGGCTGTGGGCGCTGGACCGAGCGATGGAGAGGGTTGTAGAGATTACACAACCCGAGTGGCCATCCCGCGAGTCACAGAAAACCGAGGAGAAGTTCGATGGGCAGTTTCAGGTTCCAACTGGCGATGTCGCTCGACGGGTTCGTCGCCGGTCCCGACCAGAGTGAAGAGAACCCGCTCGGCGTCGGCGGCTTGGAGCTGCACCAGTGGGTCTTCCCGCTCGAGGCGTGGCGCCGGCAGCAAGGCCTGGAGGGTGGCGAGGTCAACGCCAGCACGCCGGTGGTCGAGGAGGCCCAGTCGAACGTCGGCGCGACCGTGATGGGCCGCAACATGTTCGGGGGCGGGCCCGGCCCCTGGCCCCAGGATCCCCCGTGGAACGGCTGGTGGGGCGAGGACCCTCCCTTCCACACGCCGGTCTTCGTCCTCACCCACCATCCCCGCGAGCCGCTGGAGCTGGAGGGCGGCACCACCTTCTTCTTCGTCACCGACGGCATCGAGTCCGCCCTCGAGCAGGCCAAGCAGGCCGCGGGCGGCCGGGATGTGCTGCTCGGAGGAGGCGCCAGCGTGGTCCAGCAGTACCTGGCCGCCGGGCTGGTCGACGAGTTCGAGCTGCACCTCGTCCCGGTCCTGCTCGGGGACGGCGAGCGGCTGCTCGAGAACGTCGGCGACCTCCAGGTCGAGCAGGTGCGCTCGGTCGAGGCGCCAGGCGTCACCCACATCAAGTACCGCGTCGTCAAGGACCGCTGAGGCCGCCCCTTTACGAGCTGCAACGAGCGAAGCTCGTTGCAGTGACAGGGGTTCGCCCGCCCGGTGCGGCTGCTAGAGGCCGGCCGGCTAGGAGAAAGCACCCTTCCATCGGATGACTGGTCAAGTTGAGACGACAGACCACGACTCATGAACCTGCTGACCAACCCGCGCAGCCGACACGAGAGGTGCAGCCTCGCTCGGTGTGGGACCGCTCCGAGGTGCTGCTGACCTCTGCTTACGGGTCCTGGGTGATGGCGCGTTCCAGCGCGGATGCCTTGCGGAGGACCAGGATGTTCATCTCCACCAACCATAGGGTGATCACGGTGGGGAAGATGATGGTGAGGACCCTGGTCACCGTGGTGGGCTCGCCAGCGGCGGCCTGGATCAGGCCGGCGAGGATCGAACCGGCGCCGGCGACGACCACGATCCATCCCAGCCAGCGAGGGTAGGTCCGGCTCCAGGCCACGGCCAGGCCGTAGAGGATGAAGGTGACGCCGGCGAACAGGATGTTGAAGAGGGCGGCCAGGGCGAAGTTGATGGTCTCCTCAGCCACCACCAGCTGCAGGGCGGCCGCCTGATCGGCTGCTGGGGCTGCCGCCCAGGCCTCGGCGATGCCCTTGGCGGCCAGGCCGTCCAGGGTGACCAGGATCAGCCCGACGGTGATGCCGGCGACGGCGGCGACGGACCCGAGCCGGGCCAGCGCGGCAGGGAGACCGTCCTGGATGGAGTGGGCGATGGCGACCAGGCCGCCCAGCATGAGGATCAGGCCGAGGACGATGGCCAGATGATCGGGGACCCAGAGCCGGCTGTCGGCGATCGTGCGGGCGACACCTTCGGGGTCCCCGATAGGGGTTGCCGGATGGAGGAGGTTGCCGACCAGCCCCAGCAGGGCGCCGGCGATGCCCGCGTACGACCCGACGCGCAGGATCCCCCCTGTGGTTGTGGTGGGGGTGGCCATCACCGCTCCCCTCCGGCGGGCTGGAGTTGGTTGGTGCGGGCCTCCCGGGCCAGTAGCACCAGCGCCGCCAGCACGGCCAGTGACAGCAGGCTGGAGACGGCGACCGAGAGGGCGCCGAGGACCGGCGAGGCGGTGTCGAGCAGGTTCGGCTGGCCAAGGGTGTGGGGAACCGAACTGATCCGGTTGGCCCAGGTGCCGTACTGGTCGGCGGGCGGCTCGACGATGGCGTGGGTCACCTGGAGGGCAGCGAACAGGACCGCCACCAACCCCACCCGCACCCATGGCCGGTCGCGCAGCAGCAGGAAGTCGAGGACAAAGATCGGGTACACCAGCAGGCTGATCGTGAAGGGCGTGACGTCGGAGGTGAACGGCCAGCCGCTGTTGTCGGCCCGCAGCACGTGGTCGATGTGGTGGAGGAAGGCCAGGGCGACGACGCCGAGGAGCATCCACTCGCCGAGGGTGAACCGCCCCCGCAAGGGGGCGGCTGGCTCGGTAGCGACTGCGGGTGTGTTCACTGCTGACCTCCCAGAGGAGTCAATCTTGTCAACGTCAAGATAGGCCCGGTGGTCCAGTCTTGTCAATGGCAAGATTCCGGATATGATGAAGCAGTGACCACAACCCCCCGGGCGAGCAACGATGCTCGGCCCTACCATCACGGCGACCTCCCACGGGCCCTGCTGGAGGCCGCCGTCGAGGCGATTGCCGAGGGCGGGCCGGCCGCGGTCAGCCTGCGGGACCTGGCCCGCCGGGCCGGGGTCTCCCATGCCGCCCCGGCCCACCACTTCGGGGACAAGGCCGGGCTGCTGACCGCGGTCGCCGCCGACGGGTTCCGGCGGCTAGCCGCCACCCTCGGCGAGACCTACGAGGCCACCGGGAGCTTCCTGGAGGTCGGCGTCGCCTACGTCCGCTTCGCCGTCACCCACCGGGCCCACTTTGAGGTGATGTTCCGCCCCGAGCTGTACCGCACCGACGACCCCGAGCTAGTCCGGGCCCGCGACGCGGCCCGGGCGCTGTTGTACCCGCCGGCCGCCGAGGCCCACAACAGCCCCGACGACGGCGGCGACGTGCGGGCCGGCGTCGCCGCCTGGTCCCTCGTCCATGGGCTAGCCACCCTCTGGCTCAACCAGAACCTGCCACCGGAGCTGGGCGACGACCCCGAGCAGATCGCTCGCGAGGTCGCCCACTACCTCTTCTGAGCTGCTGCTTAGCACCACAGGCAGCCAGCCGGTCAATGGAGACGACGACACTGTGTGCACCAAGGAAGCCTGCCAGTTCAACGACAACCTGGCCGGCTTCCAGGCCGCCGGCGTTCCCGTCATCGGCGTCTCCCCCGACGACGCCGGCAGCCACCAGCGCTTCCGCGGCAAGTCGCGCTGCCTGAGCCCGGCGGTCCGATCAGCTGGGCGGATCGGACAGTGGCCGCCGGCCGGCGAACCCGGTCTCCGGCCAGTGCCACCATGCCACCGCCGGCTCGCCCAGCACCCAGCACAGGAGGTACTCGCGCCCATCCTCGAGCCTGGCCGAGAAGTCGACCAGGCCGGCGTCCAGGTCGCGCAGGATGATCCCTTCCCCGGTCAGCTCCTCGACCGTCGCTCGCAGCTCCGCGGCCGCCCGCGGCGCCGCGGCGTGGCCGTTGCCCTCCAGCAGCTCGGCCGCGCTCTCGCGCTCCAGCCTGGCCGCCGCCACCAGCTCGCGGATCCGCCCCAGGGCCGCCCCGACCCGCGGCAGGGCCGCGTTGGCCTGCTCGACCGTCCAGGCATCGCCGTGCGCCATGGCTCCCAGCCTAGCCTCCCCGACCCGGGTCGAGGTCGACCGCGACCGGCAGCGCCGAGCGCCGCCAGCCGGAGAGGTCGCCGCCGTAGCCCGGCTGGTACTTGCCGACCACCAGCTGGCGGGCCAGCTCGTCCTCTGACGAGCCCGGGTCGACCACCCTGGCCCGCCCCGGCTGCTCGGGGGCGTCCCGGCGGCCGACTCGGACGGTCACCTCCGGCCGCCCGATGAGGTTCCGCACCCAGTCCGACCGGTCGCCCCCGCCCGACAGCAGGTACACCGTCCGGTCCCCTTGTTCCATCTAGCAACCTCTCACTGTTCTAGGCCGCTGAGCAGCAGAAACACTACCGCAGAGCCGAGGAAGTCCTGCAAGCGCTCTAGCTCAGAACCGGCCGAAGTGGACAGCGACCCAACCACAGGAGGCAGGATCGCGGGGCAGTTGACGGTACCCAAAATATTCCGCACACTTCCCCGGAACGCCGTCGCTGGGAAGGGGTTCGCAATGCGACTCACGAAGCTCGCCGGTTGCTCCGGTGGTACGTGCCCAACCGTCTATGCCACCGACCGAGGTACCTACGTGGTGCAAGGGTCGGTTGTCACTGACCCTGACGCACTCGCCGCGATGCACCTTCCCGAGCACGAGACAGCGGTAGAAGTCCCAGCAACGTTGTTGGCATCGCTCAAGGTCCAGCCGTG
>DATHIG010000317.1:0-2385 GCA_035490035.1 Actinomycetes bacterium | reverse complement strand
TGACCCCCGGCTCCCCACAGCTCCTCTCCTCCCGGCGCAGCGGCGATCAGGTCCGCCAGTTCGCTGGCGGCGACGCCGCCTATCTGGGCGTTCCGCTCCTGGTCGTGCTGCTCGCGCTGGTCGTCCGGTGGTGGCGCCGGCCGGTGGTGCGGGTCGGGGCGGTGATGCTCCTGCTCGCGGCCGTCTTCTCCATGGGCCCATATCTTCATGTGGGCGGGCGGGCGACCAGGATCGGGCTGCCCTGGGCGCCGTTCCACCACATGCCGGTGATCGCCAGCCTGATCCCGAGCCGGTTGGCGATGTACACGGCGCTGTTCGCCGGGCTGCTGCTCGCCATGTTCCTGGACGCGGCCTGGCAGGGCGGCGGCTGGCGTCGGCTGGCCGCGGTCGGTGTGGCCGTGGCGGCCCTGGCCCCCCTGCTGCCTGCCGGGCCGGTCCCGGCCAGCAAGGTCGACACCCCGCCGTTCTTCACCACCGGCGCCGTGCGCCGGCTGCCGGAGGGGAGCGTAGCGTTGGTTCTGCCCTTCGCCAACCGCCGGGTCGCCAAGGCGATGACCTGGCAGGCCGAGGCTGGCATGTGGTTCCGCATGCCCGGCGGCTACGTTATCGGACCAACCCCCGACGGGCGGCCCCGTTTCGACTCCAACCCCAACTCGGCCACCAGGGCGTTCGGGGCGATCCAGCTCGGCCAGCCGGCGCCGCGGCTGGTCGGGGGCAGGCGCCGGGCGCTGGCAGCCAACCTGGCCGGTTGGGCCGTCGACACGATCGTCGTCGGCCCGATGGAGCACCAAGCGACCATGTTGCGCTTCCTGACCGACCTGCTGGGCCGACGGCCCACCCTGGTCGAAGGGGTCTACCTGTGGCACGACCCGGTGGTCCACATGCCGGCCCCAGCACGGACCCGACGAACCACGATCCGGTCGGCCCTCCGCCCTCCGGGAGAGTCGTAGCCTCGCCGACCGGCGCGGCCTCCGATCGGCGGCGGAGTGTTGCTGCATCGGTCAGAATCGCGCGGCTGCACCAGCCGCCAACAGCAGCAAGCCACCGGCGCGTAGGGTGCAGAAACTCGCTCATGCAGCTTGTCGGTGGTACTCGTGGAGCAGACCGCCGAGCCGATCCCGCCGGTGCACACGGTGCCGATCCCCGCTGATGACGGTCGGATTGGCCGATGGATCGGGCGGCTCCAGATGAAGCGCTCGGTGGGGGCGGTGGGCGTCGTAGTGCGCAACGTAGACCCGCAGGACCTGCGTCAAATGGCGGCGACTAACGATCAGCAGCCAGTCCAGGCACTCGGCGCACCGTCCGAATCCAGCGCTCCGCGTACGCGTTCGCGGCGTGGGTAGGTCCAGGCCGGCGACCATGCGCCGGTGCCAGCGCAGCAGGGTCTTGGGCTTGACGAGGAAGCACGACCAGCGGGTCCGGGGCAGGACGCGGCTGATCGCCGCGAGCAGGGCCCGGTCGGCAGGCTCCAGCCTGGGTCGCGGCGTCTGGCGGCGCAGGACGGTGAGCTGGTGGCGCAGGACGAGGATCTCGAGATCTTTGGCGGCGTCGCCACGGGCGAGCTGGGTGAGCAGCTGAACAGAGCGGCATAGCGTCAGGTAGGCGAGCTTCGACAGCACCGGGGACCTCTGCGGTGGGGTGACGGAAGCGCCACGGTAGCAAGCCGAGCGGTGTCGGAAACCTGCAGCTCACAGGCGTGAGCCTGAATATCTGCACCCCACGGGCCCTTTGGGCTGACTCCGTTGGGGGCCGGGGCGGGCCAGCAGGGGCGGGGGGCCAGGGGCGGCGGGTGGGGGCCAGCAGTGGCGGTCGAGCTGGCCCGCTCGACCCGGCCCGACGTGGTCCTGATGGACATTCGCATGCCGGTGCTGGACGGGCTGGAGGCGACCCGCACCCGTCTAGACAGCCAGGGCAGGCATCGTCCTGGTCGAACGGGTTGCGCCGTGAGGAATCCCAAACGAATCGGCGCATACCAACGCCGGCCCTCGTTGGATCAAGACGATCTCAACGGTATGGGTAGTTCCAGCGTGAACTGCCAAGTTCGGTCGGACAGCGAAGAAGAGCGTGTAACGCAACAGATGGCGCCGACGCTCTACTAATCAGGAACGCCTGACTGTTGTGTCGCCGCCCGGCGCTGCCGGCTGTCTCCTGAGGAGGTCCCCCGCCACCTAGCAGCAGCCTCCTGCTGCCCATCCCCCAACGTTCAACCCCTTGAGGTCGCTCCCCCCAGAACGCTCCACAGCTTCAAACCGTCCGGTCAGCAGCCGCCACGGCCAGATCGCGAACACCTGACCTGCGCTGATTCGCCTCCTTCCGAGGGCGGAGGGCGGATGTCTTGTTTGTCCTGTAGGTGGCGCGCGACCCGTCAGGTCGCCGCACAGAACA
>DATHIG010000316.1:0-2738 GCA_035490035.1 Actinomycetes bacterium | reverse complement strand
CCGCGCCGGCGCCAGTACCGGCGTGTGCGGCTGCTGCCAGCGGGCGGTTGGGTGCTGGCGCGGTGCCGGAGAAGTGCCGGAGCGGGGGTGGCTTGCTGCGGCTCCTGTTCGGACCCTCTGGAAGGAGCCGCCCGGTGCCTGGTCTGCTCGGCTCGGCGCACGATCGCCTCGGCCAGGGGATGTTCTGACTCGCGTTCGACCGCCGCGACCAGCCGCAGCAGCTCGGCCTCGGCGACCCCGTCGGCGGGGACGATGTCGGTGACCTCCGGCTCACCCTTGGTCAGGGTCCCGGTCTTGTCCATCACCACCGTGTTGATCCTGGCTGCGGTCTCCAGGGCGATGGCGTTCTTGAACAGGATTCCCCGTTTGGCGCCGAGTCCGGTGCCGATCATGATCGCGGTCGGGGTGGCCAGGCCCAGCGCATCCGGGCAGGTGATCACGACCACGGTGATGGCGAACAGCAGCGCGTCGGTCACTGGCCGGTCGGTCGCAAGCGCCCACACCGCGAAAGTGAGGCCGCCGCCGACCAGGGCCACCAGCACCAGCCAGAACGCGGCCCGGTCGGCCAGCCGCTGACCGGGTGCCTTGGAGTTCTGGGCCTCCTGCACCAGCTTGACGATCTGGGCCAGCGCAGTGTCGGCGCCGACCCTGGTCGCCCGTACCCGCAGGGTGCCGTTGCGGTTGATGGTGGCGCCGATGACCTCGTGGCCGGGTTGCTTGTGGACGGGCAGGCTCTCGCCGGTCACCACCGACTCGTCGACCTCGCTCTGGCCGTCCTCGACGACGCCGTCGGTGGCGATCTTGGCCCCCGGGCGGACCAGCAGCAGGTCCCCGACGGCGACCTCGGCGGTGGGGACCTCGACCGGCTGGCCGTCGCGCAGCACCACCGCCTTGGGGGGGGCCAGGTCGAGCAGGCTGCGGATGGCGTCGTTGGCCCCACCGCGCGCTCGCATCTCGAACCAGTGGCCCAGCAGCACGAACGCGGCCAGCACGCTGGCCGCCTCGTAGAACACCTCGCCACCGCCGGTCAGGGTGACGAAGACCGAGTACAGCCAGCCGGCCCCGACCGCCACCGCGACCAGCACCATCATGTCCAGGGTGCGGGCGCGCAGGGCGCGGACCGCGCCGTCGAAGAAGATCCAGCACGAGTAGAAGATCACCGGCAGGCTCAGCAGCAGCGACCAGACGTCGTCGCGCAGCCCGAACGGGGCGGCGACCTGGAAGCCGAGGACCTCGCGGCCGATGGGGGACCACAGCAGGATCGGGATCGAGAAGATGGCGGCGATCAGGAACCGGTTGCGCATGTCGGCGACCATGGCATCCATCGACATGCCATCGTGCCCGCCATGGCCCATCACCTCCTGCGGGGACCGCACCCCCTGTTCGGCGGGGGCAGTGTGCCCGGCATGGGTGTCCGCGGTTGCGGTGGCCATGTCCATGTGCTGATGGACCGGCTTGGCCGGTGGCGCCTGGGTGCCGGCGGTCGCCGCCTGGCGGTGGCCATCGGACGGGTCCGGCTCCAGCAGCGGATCGCAGATGTGCTGGGGAACCGACTGGCCGGCGCAGTGCAGACCGCACTCCTGGACCCAGCGGCGCAGGTCGGCCAGCGAGGTCTGGGTCGGGTTGAACACCACCGTGGCGGTCTGGGAGACGGGATTAGCGTCGACCCGCTCCACGCCCGGCCGGCGGCCGAGCACCGCCTCCACCACCGCCTTTTCCGAGCCGCGGAGCATCGGCCGAACGTCAAGGATGGCGGTCGCCCGCTTCGGCGCTTCCATCGGTTCCCTCCCTCAGCCCACGCCGGCACTGTTCCTGCAATCTCCCTGCCCGTCGTGATCGCCACGGTGATCGGCGGGTACCCCAGCCCTTTCAACCCAGCAACCAGGTACGACACAGTGTACGAGCTACCCACATGGGTGCCCCAAGGAGACGCTCCTGGTCACCGACACCTCCAGCGTGAAGGCAGCGGCGTGCACCAGCGGATGCGGTTGCTGGCTCGGGCATAGAGCTGGTCCGCAATCATGCGCTGCACCGGGCGCAGGTCGGTCAGCGACCCCAAGAAGAGCAGCGCCGGCGCAAACAGGAAGAACGGCTGGCCGCCATCGGCCACCTGGCCGATGGCCGCCCAACGCCACCGCGGCGCTGGAGATCGTGCTGCGCGTCAGCGCCGAGCGGCCGGTGGGCTCCATGATCGTTGCAGACCGAGCCGTGTGCAGGGTGACGTGTTCAGTCGTGAGGGCCGGCAGCAGCCGCTGGTCGCCATGGGCGGCGAACGGTCGCTCGCCAACCTCCGGTATGGCCGGCTGCCACACAGCCGGTAGGTTCGCCATGGCTTCTCCCACAAACGAGAGCGGCCCACGCCCCGCGCTCCTCCTGCGCATGCCTACTATACCCATCTAGGGTATAAGGTCAGGTGACTGCTCTGAGGCGACGGTGTCAGGCTGCGGCGAGGTGGCAGCCCGGGCCAGGAGAAGGCCGTTCAGGACAGGCGGTGCTGGTGCAAGGCCGCCAGCCCATGACCGGGTCGCGATGCCGCGGGGCTGGTGCAGACGCCGGCCCGCCGCGCCGTTAGCGGAGGGTTAGCCGACCCGGCCTAGCCTGGCCGGGTCCTGGTCTGCCCGCGCCGGAGGGATCGATCTGGTGACACGCGCCAACCGGGCGAGCGCGTCTGTCTGGCCTCGCCGGTCCTTTCTCGCCGCCGCTGGCCTTGTCGCCGCCGGTGTCACGCTCGAGGCGTG
>DATHIG010000315.1:0-2128 GCA_035490035.1 Actinomycetes bacterium | reverse complement strand
TGCGTTCCGACCCCGGTCCCCGCCATGCCGCCCCAACGGCTGGCGTCCCGCCCCACGTCCGTGCTCGGCACGCCCGCGGCGGGCCACCTGCCGCCCCTGGCCGGCGGTGGCGCCGTCCCGCCTTCACCGCCGTCGGCCTGGTGCTGGCCCTTGTCGGTGCGCTCACCCTCTCGGCCAACGCCCTCAGCCCGTCCGATCCCGACCCCCTGACCACCCCGCCGGCCCTGCTCGGCGCCTGGGCGCAGGGCGACGCGGGAACGGCCGCCTCCCAGCAGGCGGCCATGGGGCGGCTCGAGACGGCGATCGGACGCAAGCTGTCGATCGGGCACAGCTACGTGTCCTGGGGCAATGGTCTGGGCGCCCTGCCGGCCGCGAACCTGGCCGCCGGCCGCACCCCGTTGATCTCGTTCGGCAAGGGCGGCACCGCCCGCGCGGTGGCCGCCGGCCGGCACGACGGCTATCTGCGTTCGCTTGCCGGGAGCGTCGCCAAGCTCGGCGGGCCGGTGCTGCTGCGCTACGCCTGGGGCATGGACAGCGTGCTCGGCAAGGGCGGCGCGCCGTCCGGGCCAGCCTTCGTGGCCGCCTGGCGGCACGTCCATGACCTGTTCGCCGCCCAGGGCGTGCGCGCCTTCTGGGTGTGGTCGCCCAACGCCGAGGCGTTCGCCGGCGCGTCTGGCGGCGTCGACCGGTTCTGGCCGGGCGACGACTACGTCGACTGGATCGGGGCCAGTGGCTTCAACGGGTACGGCTGCGACGGCCGCTCCGGCTGGAGCGACTTCGGCTCGATCTTCCAGCCCTTCTACGCCTGGGGGTCGGCCAAGGCCAAGCCGCTGATCGTCCCGGCGACCGGCACCGTCGAGGACCCGGCCAACCCGGGACGCAAGCGGGACTGGTACCTCAACGCGGCCCGCGTCCTCGGCCAGTCCATGCCACGGATCCGGGCGGTCGTCTACTTCGACCGAGGCGGAGACTGCGACTGGCGCCCCGACACCTCCGCCCAGTCCATGGACGGGTTCGTCCGCTTCGCCCGCGACCCCTTCTTCGGCGGGCCCGTGCTGGCGTCGGCGCCGCCGCCCACGACCGTCCCGCCAACGACGACCGTCGCGGCCACGACCACGACCACCAAGCCGACCTCGCCGCCCACCACCGCCGCCCCGACCACCACCGCGCCGCCCAGCACGCCCAGCTCCAGGTGCTCGGCCGGCGGGGGAGTGGCCATCGGCACCGGCGACACCGCCCAGAGCGTCGTCAACGCCCACGGTGCCGGCACGACCTACATCGTCAAGGCCGGCACGCATCTGCGGAACTTCAGCGTCCAGCCGAAGTCCGGCGACACCTTCTGCGGGGAGCCCGGGGCGGTGCTCGACGGCGGGCGGAGCCTGAAGTCCGCGTTCTCCGGTCGGGCCACCAACGTCACCCTCGACTCGCTCACCGTGCAGCAGTACGCCACCGGACGGCAGGGCGGCGCCATCCACCCCGACCAGGCGGCCAGCGGCTGGGTGGTGCGCAATGTCTCGGCGCTGCGCAACTACTGGGCCGGGCTGATGGCTGCCAACGGCATGAAGATCCTCGGCGGTCACTACAACGACAACGACCAGCTGGGCATCAGCGGCAACGCCGCCACCGGCGTCGTGTTGGACGGCTTGGATGGCGACCCGGCCACCTTCGACGGGCCCGAAATGGCCCGCAACCATACCCTGCACGACAGCTGTTACTACGAGGCCGGCGGCATCAAGTGGGATGACGGCCAGATCACCATCCGCAACACCCACGCCCACGACAACGACTGCCGGGGGCTGTGGGCCGATATCAACGCCCACGACGCGCTCATCGAGAACAACCTGGTCGAGAACAACAAGGACGAGGGGATCTACTACGAGATCAGCCAGGACGCCGTCATCCGGAACAACAGGATCTACCGCAACGGCCACGGCGGCCGTGTCGGCTGGTACTGGTCCGGCGGGATCACGGTGGCCTCCAGCTGCAACGTCGAGGTCTACGGCAACCGGCTCTCCGGCAACTACAACGGCATCACCGGCACCCAGCAGGACCGGACCGACTCCACCCCACCGGCCCACCTGCTGGACAACCTCAACGTGCACGACAACCTGATCTGCGACACCGCGAG
>DATHIG010000314.1:0-2506 GCA_035490035.1 Actinomycetes bacterium | reverse complement strand
AACCACGAGCAGATCTCAAGATTCTCCAAGCGGGACGCCGACGCCATGCCCCGGTGGGACGCCTGGCTGGGCGGGATTGCGGCGGTCCTCGGGCCCCTGCTGACCCAGACGCCGCCCAAGCTCGGCTCGCGGCGGCCCTCCGACCTGCGCGACCTGCTCCGGCTGGTCTGGCGCAACCGGGGCCTTGACCTCCGCACCGTCGGGGACGTGACCAGGCTCATGACCATGAGCGTCAGCGACCTGCTGGACGACTGGTTCGAGTCAGAGCAGGTCAAGGCGAGCCTGGCCATCAACGGGGTGATCGGGACCTGGGCCGGCCCCGACTCGCCCGGAACCGCCTACGTGCTGGCCCACCACTCGATCGGCGACGTCGGCGACGGGCACCTCGGCAGTTGGGGCTACCCGGAGGGCGGCATGGGAGCGGTCTCCGACGCCATCCACCGCTCGGCCGTCGAGCTGGGCGCGACCGTGCGGACCAACGCCCGGGTCGAGCGGGTGCTGGTCGACGGCGGGCGGGCCACCGGGGTGGTGCTGGCTGGCGGCGAGGAGCTGGCTGCGCCGGTGGTCGTGACCGCCATCCATCCCAGGACCACCTTCCTTGAGCAGGTCGACCGGGCCGAGCTGCCGGCCGACTTCGTGACCGACATCCAGCGTTGGAAGTCCCGCAGCGGCGTGGTCAAGATCAACCTGGCCCTGGCCGAGCTGCCCGACTTCATCGCCGACCCCGGCACCGAGGTCGGCGAGCACCACACCGGCTCGGTCGAGATGGCCCTTTCGGTCGACTACATCGAGCAGGCGTTCCAGGACGCCAAGCAGGGCCGGGGAGCGACCCGACCGTTCTCCGACGGCTGCATCCCGACCGTGTTCGACAAGACGCTGGCCCCCGAGGGCGTCCACGTCATGTCGCTGTTCACCCAGTGGTGCCCGCACGAGTGGGCTTCCGAGCCCCACACCGAGGAGCTGGAGGCCTACGCCGACCGGATGCTGGACTGCTATGCCGACCTTGCCCCCAACCTCAAGGGCGCCATCCTGCATCGCGAGGTCATCGGGCCGTGGCGGATGGAGCAGGAGTGGGGCCTGGTCGGCGGCAACATCTTCCACGGCGAGCTCTCGGCCGACCAGCTGTTCCACATGCGCCCAGCCCCCGGCTACGCCGACTACCGCAGCCCGATCGCCGGCCTCTACCAGGCCAGCTCGGCCACCCACGGCGGCGGCGGGGTCTGCGGCATCCCCGGCTGGCAGGCCGTCCGGGCCATCCAGGCCGACCGCAGGCGGTCCAAGCGCCGGCGATGAGCGGGGACCTGGGGCTCGCGCCGGCCCCGGGGCCTGGCCCCGGCGGGGCGGACCGGCCCCTCGCCGCCCTGCTGGGACCCGGGTCGGTGGCGGTGGTCGGGGCCAGCGCCCGGCCCGGGTCGTTCGGGCAGCAGCTGGTCGCCCAGCTGCTCGGAGGTGGCTACCGGGGGGTGGTGCACCTGGTCAACCCCAGCTACGTCGAGCTGGCCGGGCGCCCCTGCCACCGGTCCCTGGCCGAGGTGCCGGGCCCGGTCGACCTGGCCGTGCTGGCCGTGCCCAACGCCGCCCTGGAGGCCCAGCTGGCCGCGGCCGCCGCCCTCGGCATCCCGGCCGCGGTGATCTTCGCCAGCTGCATCGACCTCGAGCCGCCCCCGGCCGGCGTGCCGCCGCTGGCCGAGCGCCTGCGGGCGACCGCCGCGGCGGCCGGGATGGCCGTGTGCGGTGGCAACGGCATGGGATTCTTCAACCTCGAGCAGAGCTTGAGGATTTGCGGCTACCCGGAACCGGACGACCTGCCGGCGGGGCCGGTGGCGGCCATCAGCCATTCGGGATCGGTGTTCTCGGCCCTGCTCCACAACCACCGCGGGCTCCGCTTCAACCTGGTCGTCTCCGCCGGCAACGAGCTGGTCACCTCCGCCGCAGCCTACCTCGACCACGCCCTTGGGCTGGCGAGCACCCGGGTGGTGGCGCTGTTCCTGGAGACGGTGAGGGACCCGGCGGCGTTCCGGGCCGCGCTGGCCAAGGCGGTCCGGCGGGGCATCCCGGTGGTCGCCCTCAAGGTCGGGCAGGGTGAGGCGGCCAGCGCGATGGTGGCCGCCCACTCCGGCGCCCTGGCCGGCGCCGAGGGCGCCTACCAGGCCCTGTTCGACGCCTACGGCGTGGCCCGGGTGGCCACCCTGGACGAGCTGGCCGACACCTGCGAGCTGCTGGCCGCCGGCCGCCGAGCGGCGCCGGGCGGGCTGGCCGCCATCCACGACTCCGGGGGGGAGCGGGCCCACCTGCTCGACCTGGCTGAGCAGCTCCGGGTACCGCTGGCCGACATCTCCGAGGCGACCCGACGCAGGCTGGCGGCGGTGCTGGAGCCCGGCCTGCCCGCCGTCAACCCGCTGGACGCCTGGGGCACCGGCAACGACGCCGACCGGATCTTCGCCGCCTGCATCCGGGCCCTGCTGGAGGACCCGGCCACCGCCGCCCTCGCCCTCAACCTCGACCT
>DATHIG010000313.1:0-4378 GCA_035490035.1 Actinomycetes bacterium | reverse complement strand
CCGGCCGGGCCGTCGCCGTACACACACTCCAGATTGGCCCGGGGGCTGCGGGCGTTGCGGACCTCGGCCAGCTCGGCATGGTGGGTCAACGGCGAACGGTCGGCGGTAAGGTCGTGGGCCACCAACTGCCCAAACACCGGCCACCCGGCCGCCCCCCGCGCGTCAGGGCCAGCCCCCACCCCGACCGCGGCGGCGGCGGCGTCGCAGGCCCCGCCGGCCCGGCCCAGCGCGTGCAGGGCATCATCCTCACAGTCCAGCGGCTCCAGCTCCGCGAACAGCCGCCGATAGCCGCCGCCCCCGGGCGCCGGCGCGTCGACAGCCCGGCCCGGGGCCAGGCAATGATCCCGGATCCTGGTCGCCGTCGGCATGGCCAGCCTCCTCCAGAGCCCGCGTGCGATTACAAGATTACCTGGATCCAAGGGGGGCCAGGCAAGCGGCAAGGGCGACGGCGTCGAGGTTGCCGCCGGTCAGGATCATGCCGACCCGCCCGCCCTGGGCGGCGCCGGTGCGCAGGGCGGCCAGGGGAAGGGCGGCGGTCGGCTCGACCAGCTGCTTGGTCCGCGACCAGCACAGGGCGAGGGCGTCGCGGAGCTGGTCGTCGGTGACGGTGACGATGTCGTCGACCAGCCGTTGGATGACCTCGAACGGCCGCTCCCCGACGCACAGGCTGCGGACCCCGTCGGCGATGGTGGCCGGGGCGGCGGACAAGGAGACGCGCCGGCCGGCCCGCAGCGACGCCTGGGCGTCGGCGGCGGTCGCCGGCTCGACCCCGACCACCCGGGTCGACGGCGAGCGGCCCTTGACCGCCGCGGCCGTGCCGGCGATCAGCCCGCCGCCGCCCACCGGGACCAGCACCAGGTCCAGGTCGGCGGCATCCTGGAGCAGCTCGAGGGCGGCCGTCCCCTGGCCGGCCATCACGTCCGGGTCGTCGAACGGATGGACCAGATGCAGCCCGCGGTCGATCGCCAGCTCGGCGGCGAAGGCCTCGCGGTTGTCGGCGGTCACGCCGTCCATCACCACCTCGGCGCCGTAGGCGCGAGTGGCGGCCACCTTGGCCGGGTTGGAGCCGGCCGGCATCACCACCACCGCCCGGCCGCCGGTCTCGGCCGCGGCCAGCGCGACCGCCTGGCCGTGGTTGCCGGAGCTGACCGCCAGGACCCCGGCCTCCCTGGTCGCCGGGTCGAGCGAGAGCAGGGCGTTGAACGCCCCCCTGGCCTTGAACGCCCCGACCCGCTGCAGGTGCTCGCCCTTGGCCAGCACCTGGCAACCGAGCTCCCGGTCGAGCAGGCGCGAGGCGATCACGGGGGTGCGGTGGACCCGCCCGGCAATGCGGCCCGCCGCCCGCTCCACGTCGACCAGGGAGAAGGGGGCGGTGGACCGGGTCATCGGGCGGCGGCGATGACCGCCTGGGCGGCGCGGTCGGCGTCGGTGGGGGTGATCTCGTAGTGGAACACCAGCCGGACCCGGTCGGGATCGGTGTCGGCGGCCAGCACCCCGAGGTCGCCCAGCCGCTTGACCAGCCCGGGACCGTCGGTGCCGAAGGGGCCGGTGGCCAGCAGCACCATGTTGGTCTGGACCGCGGCCGGGTCGAGGCTGCCCGGCACCGCGCCGGCGACCGTCTCGGCAAGGCCGCGCGCCTTCGCGTGGTCCTCGGCCAGCCGGTCGACCATCTGGTCGAGGGCGACCAGGGCGGCGGCGGCCAGCACCCCGGCCTGGCGCATGGCCCCGCCGTACAGGTGGCGGACCTCGCGGGCCCGCGCGACCAGGTCCCGGCTCCCGACCACGGCCGACCCGACGGGCGCGGCCAGCGCCTTGGAGAAGCACACCGAGAGGCTGTCGAACAGGGCGCCGTAACGCTCGAGGGCGACCCCGGAGGCGACCGACGCGTTCCAGATCCGGGCCCCGTCGCAGTGGAGGTGCAACCCGGCCTCGTCGGCAAGCTCGCGCAGCCCCTCCAGCACCGCCAGCGGCTGGATCGCGCCACCGGCCCGGTTGTGGGTCTGCTCGACCGCGATGGCGCTGGTCGGCACCCCGTACCGGGCGGTGCGGACCCGCGCCCTGGCGGCGGCCGGGTCGAGCACCCCCCGCGGTCCGGCCACGGGGTGGAGCTGGACCCCGCTGAGCACCGGGGCCGCCGCGGCCTCGTACCAGAGGATGTGGTTGTCCTCGTTGGCCAGGCACTCGGTGCCAGGAGGCACGGCCAGCCGCAGGCAGATCTGGTTGCCCATGGTCCCCGAAGGGACGAACAGGGCCGCCTCGTGGCCCAGGCGCTCCGCCACCGCGGCCTCCAGCCGCTTGACGGTGGGGTCCTCGCCCCAGACATCGTCGCCGACCTCGGCCTCGGCCATGGCCCGGCGCATGGCCGGGGTCGGCCGGGTGAACGTGTCGGAGCGAAGATCGACCGCCATCACCGCGATTCTACGCGCCGACGTGCGACAATCGTCCGTCCCCACGACCCGCGACACGCACCGAGGAGCCATGCCCTCCCACACTGAGACCCTGGAGATCCACGGCCACATCATCGACTCGATGCTGTTCACCCGCGTCCTCGACCAGGTCCTGGAGGCGAAGGGCAGCTACGAGATCGAGCAGTTCGACGTCGGTCGGACCCCGGTCGACCCTTCGTACGCGCGCCTGCGGGTCCGCACCGACGACCCGGTCCGGCTCGAGGAGCTGGTCCAGTCGCTCATGGGCCTCGGTATGCAGCGGCTCCAGACGGGCGACGCGACCGTGGTCCCGGCCGAGATGGACGGCGTGCTGCCCGACGGCTTCTACTCCTCGACCAACCTCGAGACCGAGGTCAGTGTCGGCGGGACCTGGATCCGGGTCGAGAACCCGGAGATGGACTGCTCGATCGTCGTCCGCGGCAACCGGGCCGCCACGGTGCCCATGTCCGACGTCCTCAAGGGCGAGCAGGTGGTGGTGGGCAGCCAGGGCATCCGGGTGCATCCGCGCGACCGCGGCCGCTCCGGTGAGGTCTTCGAGTTCATGTCCTCGCAGGTCTCCAGCGAGAAGCCGCAGGGGTTGATCGTGCGCCGGGTCGCCGCGGCGATGCGGGCGACCAGGGAGCGGGGCGAGAAGCTCCTGTGGGTCGGCGGCCCGGCCGTCGTCCACACCGGCGCCGGCCCGGCGGTGGTCCGGCTGATCGAGGCCGGCTACATGGACGTGCTGATCGCCGGCAACGCGCTCGCCACCCACGACATCGAGGGCGCCCTGTACGGCACCTCGCTCGGGGTCAACCTGGCCGAGGGGATCGGGGTCGAGCACGGCCACGAGCACCACATCCGCGCCCTGAACACGATCCGGCGCTGCGGCTCGATCGCCAAGGCGGTCGAGCAGGGCGTGCTCACCTCCGGGATCATGCACGCCTGCGTCCAGCACGGGGTCGACTTCGTGCTCGGGGGGTCGGTCCGCGACGACGGTCCGCTGCCCGACACCGTCACCGACGTGGTCGAGGCCCAGCGGCAGATGCGCTCGCTGCTGCCCGGGGTCGGCTACGCCCTGATGGTCGCGTCGATGCTGCACTCCATCGCCACCGGCAACCTCCTCCCGGCCTCGGTGCCCCTGGTCTGCGTCGACATCAACCCGGCGACCGTCACCAAGCTCGCCGACCGCGGCTCCGCCCAGGCCACCGGTGTGGTCACCGACGTTGGTCTGTTTCTGGGAGCGTTGGCCGACGAGCTCGCCCCCGCCGGCGGCGGCTGAGCTCAGCCGGCGGGGCTGCGGTCGAAGCGCGTGTCGTCGGCGTGGTCGAGCAGGTAGTCGACGTAGCGGATGCGCAGCAGCTCGGCGACCTCGGGGTCGGCGGCCTCCTCGCGGAAGTGGGTGAACAGGTGGCTGATCTCGCGGATGGCGTCGATCGGGTCGTAGGCGGCCCAGTCGCGGTTGGCGTCCTCGGTGGACGGCAGGTGCTTGGCCAGGTCCCAGTAGAACCCGGCGTCGCGGTGTTCCCTGGCCACCTCGAGCGCCCAGTCGCGCAGGGTCGCCACGTCCTGGGCCTCGAGGAAGGCGCGGTAGTCGCCGGTCTGGGCTTCGGGGGTCATCGGCTTGGCTCCTTGGGTTCGGCGGGTGCGGCGCTGGCTCGGATGATGGGCTCCAGGACGGCGGCGAGGTCCGGCTGGCCCTGCTCCACCAGGTCGTAGCGGACCCGGGTGGCGGGGTGGGCGATGTCGGCGATGCCGCGCAGGTCGATCGGGGTGCCGATGACCACCGAATCCACCGGGGCCTGGTTGATCACGGTCTCCAGCTCGCGGACCTGCTCGTCGGAGTAGCCCATGGCCGGGACGAGGGCCCCGATGTGCGGGTAGCGCTCGTACACCTCGGCCAGGGAGCCGACCAGGAACGGGCGGGGGTCGACGATCTCGGCGGCGCCGAGGCG
>DATHIG010000312.1:0-2111 GCA_035490035.1 Actinomycetes bacterium | reverse complement strand
GACAGGTCGACCTCGACCTGGTGGGCGACCGGGCGCAGCCGCACCTGGTCGCGGCGGATCCAGCCGCTGGACCCGTTGGGTCGACGCGGCAGCGACACCTGCAGCCAGGTCTCGCCGGCGTCGTTGCGATGGGCCTGGCGGACCAGAAACGGCGTCGAACTCCCCCACGGCAGCTTGGCCGGGAAGACGGCCATCACCCGCCCACCGCTGGGCCGGGTGCGGACGGTCACGTCGGTGGCGGCCAGGGCGACGTAGGCCGGCGCATTCCCCAGGTCGACGCGGCCAGCCGCCGGCGCGGCCGCCCCGGCGGACCCGGACGGGGCGGCCCTGTCCGCCGGCTGTGACCCTGCGCAGCCGGCGACCGCCACCAGCACTACGATCAGCAGGGCGGCCGGCCGGGCCGTGCGGCGGATGGCCGAGGTGTGCAGCGGTGGCATCGGGCAATGATAGGTCGTCTCGGCGGCGTCGACGGCTCAGCCCCTACCCGCGAGGAACTCCAGCCGGGCCGGTGCCGCCGCTTGTTGCTGGCCCAGCCAGGCTGGCTCCGCTGGCGTCTGATGACCAGGCATCCTTCCATTCATGCAATTGGCGAAGCTCGGCCTCACGGGCAGCGATGATCCTGGTGGCGAGGGACTTGGCCTCCCCTGAGGCGCCAGCGCGCAGCTCGGCTTGGGCCATCTCGACCGCTCCGATGTGCTGGGTACGCAGCATCGTCACAAAGCCCAGGTCGAATGGGGCACCCTCGAGCGTCTGGAGCCAGTCCAGCTGCCCGCGGCCCAGCAGGCCCAGCACCTGCGAGCCGGCATGATCTGTGGTGCCAACGGCCGGAACCGGTCGGTTCCATCGCCTCAACCAGCGGCCCATGGTCTGGATCTCGGTCGCCTGCGTGGCGGTGATGTCGATGGCGAGCTTGGCCAACTCGGGGCGCCGGCTGCGGCCGTCGACCAGCGTGGCCAGTTCGATGGCCTGCTGATGGTGGGGAATCATCTGCTGCAGGAACCGCACGTCAGCGTCATTGAAGGTCGCAGCCTGGTTGGCCGCTGGTTCGGATGCGGCGCCTGGGCTGCAGCCGGCCAGCAGGACCGCCGCGGTGAGCGCCAGCAGCACAGATCGCATGGTGGACGTCATCTCCTGGTGGAACCAGCCTGGAGCACAAGCCATGGCCGGTCGGGCAGTTGCGGCGTGTGGTTGCAGCAAGCCTCGTCGTGAGTGCCAACGAAGGGCTCACGAACCGCCGGCAGATTGCCATCCAGACCGTGCGTGCCTGGCGGAGGGCATGGTCATGAACCAAGCGAGCTGGTTGGCCTCGACGGGGCGGGAGGGCATAGCGTCAGCGGTATGGACCCAGCCGTTCGCCGCTACCGGGCGATGCTGGTGGCGGTCGGGGCGTTGGCGCTGGTGGTGGTGGCCGGCGCGGCCGTGCTCTGGCCCCGCGGCGATGTCACCCGGCCCGCGGCCGCCGGCCAGCAGGACCCGACCCGGCTGGTTCCCGCCACCCTGACCCGGGTCCAGACGGTGCCGTGCAAGGAGGCCGACCCGGGCGTCCCCAGCTCGACCTGCATCAAGGTCGAGGCCCGGTTGGGCGATGGCAGGCAGGTCAGCTTCGATACCACCGACCTCACCGGCAACACCTTCCGAGGAGGCCAGCGGGTCAGGCTGTCGGTCCTGGAACAGGAGGGCCAGCCGACCTTCTACAACATCCGTGACCTGGAACGGACCCGGCCGATGCTTGTGTTGGTGGCGCTGTTTGTGCTGGCCGTGGTCGCCTTCGGCCGCTGGCAAGGGATCCGCTCACTGCTCGGTCTCGGCTGCTCGTTCGCGGTCATCATCGGCTTCGTGGTCCCGGCCATCCTACGCGGGCGCAGCCCGGTGGCGGTCGCCCTCGTCGGGGCGATGGCGATCATGCTGGTCTCGCTGTACCTGAGCCACGGCATCGGCCGCAAGACCACGGCAGCGGTGGTCGGCACCGGGCTTGCCCTGGCCTTGACCGCGGCGCTCACGGCCGGGTTTGTGGCCGCGACCTCGCTCACCGGCCTGGCCAGCGAGGACGCCCTGAACGCCAGCTTCCAGGTCGGCGGCATCTCGCTGCGCGGGCTGCTGCTGGCCGGGAT
>DATHIG010000311.1:0-3250 GCA_035490035.1 Actinomycetes bacterium | reverse complement strand
TGCGCCTGACCGAAACCACCTACGGCCTACTGTTCGCCACCATCACCGCCGAAAGCCTCATCGGCGCCCTCCTAGCCGACCCCATCATTCGACGCCTGGGCCGCTCGCGGTCGCTGTTCCTGGGCATCCTCGGCGGCGTGGGCACCGTCGGCATCCTAGCCGTGACCACCATCCCCCTGGTGATCGCCGCGGCCTTCCTCATCGGCGGTCTCACCAACGCACTGTGGAACGTCGTCGCCGTCTCGCTGCGACAACGCATCACCCCCGACCGCATCCTGGGCCGGATCAACAGCAGCTACCGGCTCGTGGCCTGGGGCACCAGACCCCTGGGCGCCGCCGCCGGCGGCCTCCTCGGCGAGCTCCTCGGCCTGCGCGCCGTCTTCGCCATCACCGCCGCACTCATCCCTGCCACCCTGATCGGCATGACCCAGATCACCGACACCGCCATCAGCACCGCCGAACACGACTCTGCGAACTGACAGCGACGCACCTCACCACCTCACACCGCGAGGACGTCCTGGCAACACCGCGTCCTGGCAACACCGCGTCGTGGTCGTCGCCCTGGCATTGCGCTATGCCACCCGGCAGGTCCCCGGCAGGTCCCCGCCAGGTCCTCCTGGACGCCTCGACCATCATCCTCGCAGTGGATCCAGGCTGAGACCGAACCCGCTACCCGGGGGAACGCGACGCTGTCTTCTCCCAGACCGAGACGTGGCTGGTGCTGGAGCTGGTGAACGGCTCGCGCTTCCAGCCGCTCCAGCGCTCGCGCAGCGTCATCCCGGCCAGTCGCGCCATCAGGTCGAGCTCCGACGGCCACACATAGCGAAACGGCACCGAAAAGACCTCGAGGTTGCCGTCGATGACCGAGTAGTGGTGGGAGATCAGGCCCTGCGATGCGACGTCGTACTCGTCGAAGCCGAGATGCGCTGGGGTCACGCTGAACGCCCGGACGGTCTCGCCTGGTGGGAGCCGCTGGAGCGCCGGGACCATGACCTCGATCACGAAGCACCCGCTTATCTCGAGGTGCGCGGCGACGTTCTGGAAGCACGCGACCTGCTCGTCCTGGGTGGTCAGGTTCATGATCGTGTTGAAGACGAGGTAGGCGACCGAGAACCGGCCTTCGACGGTCGTGGTCGCGAAGTCGCCGATCGTCACCCCGATGTGCTCGGCCCCGGGCTTAGCCCGCAGCCTCGCCACCATCGCCGACGAGAGGTCGATCCCGTGCGCGCGGATGCCGCGTCGGGCGAGTGGCAGGGCGATCCGGCCCGTGCCGATCCCGAGCTCGAGCGCGGCGCCGTGGCCGGCCAGGTCGGCCAGGAGGTCGACCATGGGATCGACGACCGCGGGCTCGAACATGTTGGCGGCCGACTCGTCGTACCCCGCTGCCACATCCTCGCCGAAGTAGTCCTCGGGCATAGGCGGACTCTCTCAAGCGTTCACTGGCTTTGCGAGCGATTTTGGCCCCACCTACAGCCGAGTTCTGACCTGGCCGGTGGTCGGGAAGCCAAGCTGGTCACTGGCGTGGATGATCACTGGCGGTTCTGTGTCGCGGCGGGGGTGGTGGCGCAGGCTACCCGGCCGAGCGGTTCACCCAGGCTCCACAGCGCATGTGCAGGCGACCCGTAAAAGGGCTGAGCCTGTTTACCAAGGGCCCGATGCTTTCAGCAGGTTCGTCGTCCGTAACGTTGCCGAGACGGAGGCCGGCCACACTGGCAAGTGATCCACGACGGCGGGAGGGTGGCGGTGCCGGGGTGAGCTGGGTGCAGCGAGGATCACGGCTGTGAGCCGTGCCGCCCGACCCGCCGGTCCGGGCCGGTGGCCAGCAGGGCTGGCGTGGGTGCTGTGGGTGCTGTGCGCGCTGGGGCTTGTCGCGGTCTTCTGGCTCGACTACCTGCTGCGCCGGGCCGGCCGCTCCGAACTGGCTCTCCGCGCCCATGAGGTGCCCTATGTGCTGATGGTGGTGGGCATAGCGACGGTCGGGGCGGTGCTGGCTGGCCGTCGGCCGCGCCATCCCGTCGGCTGGCTGATGCTGGCCCTCGGGCTGTCCGTGACCGTTGACGTGCTGACCGATAACTACGCCCGGTACGGACTCCTGGCCCGTCCCGGCGCGGTTCCGGCCGTCAGCCACATCCGTGCGTTCGGCGACACCTTCGCCCTGTGGCCGGCCTGCATTGGCTTCATCCTGCTGCTCACGCCGACCGGATCGCTGCCTTCCCCTCGCTGGCGCTGGTGGGCCAGGATCGCCGCCGTTGCGCCGGTGTTGTGGCAGGCGGCCGTCGTCGTCGGGAACGCAACGGTGCAGTACCCCCCCTTCTACTCGTTCCGGAACCCGTTCTTTGTTCCCTCCTTGGCGAACCTGGCCATGGCCGTCGCGCTACCCACGCTCATGATCACGCTGCTCAGCGTGCTGGTGGGCGGTGCCTCGCTGGTCGTGCGCTTCCGCCGTGCCACGGGCGTAGAACGCCAGCAGTTACGCTGGGTGGCGTTCGCGGCGGTCGTGGCGGGAATCGGTATCCCGGTCGCCGTGGCGGGCATCTCGATCGAGAGCGCAGCCGTGGTCCTCGCGGCGGTTCTCGGCTCCGCGGCGGTCCTGTGCCTGGCGATCGCCGCGGCGGTCCTGCGCTACCGGCTGTATGACCTGGACCGCGTCATCAGCCGTACGATCGCCTACGGGCTGCTTACCGTGCTGCTGGGCGGCGGCTACGCCGCCGTGGTCCTTAGCCTGGGCCAGCTCCTCGGCCAGAGCTCCAGCCTGGTCGTGGCCGGGGCAACCCTGGCGGTGGCCGCGGTCTTCCAGCCGGCCCGCCGCCGCGTGCAGGAGCTGGTGGACCGCCGCTTCAACCGGCGCCGCTATGACGCCGTCCAGACGATCGTGGCGTTCAGCGCTCGGCTGCAGGACAAGGTCGACCTGGACACCCTCTCGGCCGAGCTGCTGGCCGTGACCGACCAGACCATGCAGCCGACCCAGGTATCACTGTGGCTTCGACCGGCCCTCAGCGCCTCCCAGGGCCCGAGCAGGACGGGCCCATCACGTCCAGCTTGGTCGCCAACGGCAGACTCCCATACCGTTCACACGGCTGTGTGGAACAGGCTCGTAAAGCATCAACCGGGGCCGCTCTGACCAGCATGACCCGAGACTTGACACGATCGGATCATCACGCCGGCCGCCGACATCGGAGCGAAATGGATCGTCACGCCGCCAAGACCATCCAGATGGTCCGACGGGACCCGTCTGGATCCGACACAATCG
>DATHIG010000310.1:0-4272 GCA_035490035.1 Actinomycetes bacterium | reverse complement strand
TGGCCACCCGGATCCGGTCCCACTCGACCCCGGCGCGCAGGTCGTGGGCGGCCAGCCGCCGGTAGGCCGCCATCGGGGTGCCGCCGCCGGTCAGCACCCAGGTGGCCGACCCATGCGCCTCCACCGCAGCCTCCAGGTCGGCCATCACCAGCCGGGCGGCCGCCTCGGCCAGCCCGCCCTGGTCGGCCACCACCTCGACCCGCTCCGAGGCGTTCACGCCGGGGCACCCCTCCGGCCCGAACCCTCCGGCTGGAGCAGGGCGGCCGCCTGGGCGAGGGCGTCCTCGAAGACCCGGTCGCGGCCGAACAGCTGCAGCTCCTGGCCGAGGCCGGCTGGGCCGGTGGAAGGGCCGAGCCCGCGGCCGACCTTGCGCCGCCCGGTGGGCTGGCCAGGAGCCTCGACGGTGGCGACCAGGTGGCCGGGCGGGGCCTCGACCCGGACGCTGGCCGGTCCGTCGCTGGTCTCCAGCTCCAGGTGGACCCGGGTCAGGTTGGCGGAGCCGATGGCCGAGACCACCCGTGCCCGGCAGCCGCCGGCGGGCGTGCGGTAGTCGGCGGCCAGCTCGTCGCCGGCCTGCTCGACGGCCTCCAGCTCCCAGCCCAGCCGGGAGGCGAACCAGCCGACCAGCTCCAGTCCGGCCGTCGGCTCCACCGAGTCGACCCGCAGCCAGCGGACCTGGTCGATCGCCGGCCGCAGGTGGGGGCCGCTGAACGGAGCCGCCAGCAGCTCCCGCCAGGGGGTCAGCCGCCCCCAGGCGCAGTCGGTCACCGCCGGCTCCAGCGTCGCCACCGCCCCGGCCAGCCGGACCAGGTCGGCGAGCGGGTCGGTGAACGCGGCCGAGTCGACGACCAGGCGGTCGGTGACCGAGGTGAGCTCGTCGAACACCTCCTGGCCGAATGGCGGCGTCCCCTCCCACCAGGTGAACACCGGCAGCTCGGGCAGCAGCAGCGGCAGCACCACCGCGGTCAGGTGCCGCGGATGGACGTTGGTCTGGACGACGACCTCCTCCCAGACCAGCTCCGGCCCCTGGTCGGGCCGGCGGTTGACCACCCGGGCCCAGGAGCGCACCCCCTGCCGGCCCTCGGGCGGCTCGGCGATCAGGACCACGCAGCGGGAGGGGGCGCGGGCGCCCAGCTCCTCGACCGCGGCCAGGGCCCGCTGGCCGGCGGCCCGGTTGGCCGTGACCACCACCAGGTTGGCCACGCTGGCCCTGACGACCGCGCCGCCGCCGTTCTCACCCTGGCGACGCTGGCGCTCCAGCGCCTGCTCGATGTCGCCGGGCGCGACCTCCTCGAACGACTCCGCCACCTGGCCCTGACTCACCGGGGCACCCCCCTGGTCATGGGCGCCGCCAGCGGCGGCCCGGGCGGCCGAGGGCGATCAGCTGGTCGGCGGCCTTGGGCCCCCAGCTGCCGGCCTCGTAGTTGGGGAACTCCGGCGCCGGCGCCTCGGTCCAGCGGTCGAGGATGGGCTGGACCGCCTGCCAGGCCTGCTCGACCTCGTCCCAGCGCGGGAACAGCGTCGGGTCGCCCAGCATCACGTCCAGCAGCAGCCGCTCGTAGGCGTCGGGGAGGTCGTCGGAGAACGAGGTGCCGTAGGAGAAGTCCATGCTGACCGAGCGGACCTCCATGGACGGCCCGGGCACCTTGGCTCCGATCCGCATGGTGATGCCCTCGTCGGGCTGGATGCGCAGCACCAGCGCGTTCGGCTCGAGGCCGTCCTGGGCGGCCTCCCCGAACGGCAGGTGGGGCGCCGACTTGAACTGGACCACCACCTCGGTCGCCCGCTTGGGCAGGCGCTTGCCGGTTCGCAGGTAGAACGGGGTGCCGGCCCAGCGCCAGTTGTCGACCCGCAGCTCGGCGGCCACGTAGGTCTCCACCGCCGAGCTCGGGTGGACGTCGGGCTCCTCCCGGTAGCCGGGGACCTCCTTGCCGTCGATCCATCCCGGGCCGTACTGGCCGCGGATCACGTGCGCGTCGACCGCCTCGCCTTCGAGGTGGCGCAGCGCCTTCAGCACCTTGGCCTTCTCGTTGCGGACGTCCTCGGGCTCGAAGCTGGCCGGCGGCTCCATGGCGATCAGGGCCAGCACCTGGAGCTCGTGGTTCTGGAAGATGTCGCGGATCGCCCCGGCGGTCTCGTAGAAGTTGCCGCGGTGCTCGATCCCAAGCGACTCCGAGACGGTCACCTGGACGTGGTCGACGTAGTGGTGGTTCCAGACCGGCTCGAAGATCCCGTTGGCGAAGCGGAACGCGATGATGTTCTGGACGCTCTCCTTGCCCAGATAGTGGTCGATCCGGAAGACGTCGCGCTCGGGGAACACGTGGGTGACCAGATCTTGTAGTTCTCGGGCGGAGGTCAGGTCGTGGCCGAAGGGCTTCTCGACCACCACCCGCGAGAAGCCCCGGTCCCAGCCGCGGCCGCCCAGTCCGGACGTGCCGATGCCGCGGATGGTGTCGGGGAACAGCTTGGGGATCAGCGACAGGTAGAACAGCCGGTTGCCGTCGGTGCCGTGCTCGCGGTCGAAGCGGTCCAGCAGGTCGCCGATCCGGGCGTAGGTGGCCGGGTCGGCCGATGAGCCGGAGATGTAGTGGAGCCGGTTGGCGAACGACTCCCAGACCTGGTGCTGGACCGGCTGGGTGCGGGAGAACTCCTCGACCGCCTTGCGCATGTCGGCCCGGTACTCCTCGTCGCTGAACTCGCTGCGGCTGGACCCGACGAAGGCGAAGTTCTGCGGCAGCAGCCGGTGCAGCTCCAGGTTGTACAGGGCGGGGACGATCTTGCGGTGGGCCAGGTCGCCGGAGCCGCCGAAGACCACCATGGCCGTTGGCGGCGGGATGGCCCTGATCCGCTCCCCCGCCGCCAGCGGGTTGTCGGTCATTCCCGGCCCTCCGTGGATCCCCCCAGCCTGGTCCGCTTGGCCTCGATGGTCTCGACGGCGCCGTTGTAGCTGTCGGCGAACTTCTCGACCCCTTCACGCTCCAGGCGCCAGCCGACCTCGCCCTCGTCGATGCCGAGCTCGGCCAGGTCGCTCCAGAGCCGATGGGCGCGGTCCAGGTCCTCCCTGGCGGTCTGGCCGCGGACCTCGCCGTGGTCGGCGAAGGCCTCGATCGTCTCCAGCGGCATGGTGTTGACGGTGTCGCGGGCGACCAGCTCCTCCACGTAGAGCACGTCGCGGTAGTCGGGGTTCTTGGTCGAGGTCGACGCCCACAGCGGCCGCTGGACGCGGGCGCCCTGCCGCTCCAGCTCGGCCCAGCGTGCCCCCTGGAAGGTCTGCTCGAACACCTCGTAGGCCAGCTTGGCGTTGTCGATCGCGGCGGTGCCCAGCCGGTCCCGGGCCGCGTCGGCCTGGTCGCCGCCCTTGTCAACAATTGCCTGTAGCTCTTTGTCGACAAGAGTGTCGACCCGGCTGACGAAGAACGAGGCGACGCTGGCCACCTCGGTCAGGTCGCCCCCGGCCTCGGCCAGCTCCTCCAGGCCGCCCAGGTAGGCCTCGATCACCTCCCGGTAGCGCTGGATCGAGAAGATCAGGGTCACGTTGACGTTGATGCCGGTCGCGATCGAGGCCCGGATGGCGGGCACGCCGGCCGCCGTGGCCGGGATCTTGATGAACACGTTGGGCCGGGCCAGCTCGTCGAACAGGCGCCGGGCCTCGCTGATGGTCGCCTGGGTGTCGTCGGCGATGTCGGGCGCCACCTCGAAGGAGATCCGGCCGTCGACCCCGCCGGTCCGCTCCCACACCGGCTCCATGTCGGCGGCGGCGGCGCGGATGTCGTCAAGGGCCAGCGACTCGAAGATCGCCTGGGCGTCGAGCCCCTGGCCGGCCAGGCGGGTGATGTCCTCGTCGTAGAACGACCCCTCCCCCATCGCCTTCTGGAAGATGGTCGGGTTGGAGGTGACGCCCACCACCTGGAACTGGTCGCGCAGGCGGCGCAGCTCCCCCTTCTGGATCCAGTCGCGGGCGATCGAGTCGACCCAGACGGCGACGCCCTGGTCGGTCAGCTGCTGCAGTCGGGACGTCATGGCCGTCCTCCTCTTCCTTGGTTACCTGCCGGCGAGCCGGGCGTGCAGGGCCCGGGCCCGATCGGTCACGTTGTCGGGGTTGAACCCGAACTTCTCCAACACGACCTCACCTGGGGCCGAGGCGGCCAGGGCCCGGCTGGGCACGGCCGCGATCGACAACGCCAAGCTGGCCTACGAGGTGTTCCAGCAGACCTCCCAGGGGACGCGCTGGGACGCGCTGGCGGCCAGGGGGGCCAGGGTCCAGCGGCCCCT
>DATHIG010000309.1:0-3371 GCA_035490035.1 Actinomycetes bacterium | reverse complement strand
CTCGTAGTACATCCGGAGACCATTCACCGGGGCATAGCCGGTCTGCGGCGCGGTCTCGGTGTCAGGCATCACGCAACTCTTCACCTCGCCCCGACACCGGTCAAGCGTGCGCGAGCGGTGGGGCTGCGCACGTGCTCGGGGAGGACGCCGAGGCCGATGAGGCGGGCGGGGATCGCCTGCAGGATCGGGTAGCGGCGCAGCGCCCGCAGGACCAGGGGTGGCTGGCCGGGGAGGCGGCCGGCCAGCAGGGGGGAGAGGAAGTAGTCCTGGATGGCGCGCTGGCCCCGCTGGACCAGCACGGTGGGCAGGGTGCGGCGAAGCTGGACCCGCGCCAGGTGCCAGGTCGAGAGGGTTCCATCGCCGAGGGGGCCGGCGAGGAGGTTGGCGGTGGCGGCGGCGTCGTGGACGGCCATGTTGATCCCGACCCCGCCGATGGGGGACATGGCGTGGGCGGCGTCGCCGATGCACAGCAGCCCTGGCCGGAACCAGCGTCGCAGCCGGTCGACCTGCACCCGCAGCGTCCGCACGTCGTCCCAGGTGCGCAGCTCGCCGACCCGGTCGGCCAGGAGCGGGACCAGCTCGGCGACCGAGGTGCGGAAGCGCTCCAGCCCCTGCTCGCGGATCTCGCCGGCCGCGTCCTTGCCGATGACGTAGGCGATCTGCCAGTAGTCGCCCCGGTCGATCAGGACCATCAGGTGGCCCGCGGCCAGCCGGCCAAAGCTCTGGGGTCGGTCGGTGGGCCGCTTGGGCAGGCGGAACCACAGCACGTCGATGGGCGCCCCGAACTCGGTCGGGCGCAGCCCGGCCGAGCGGCGCAGGTCCGAGCCGCGGCCGTCGGCGGCCACGGTCAGGCGCGCGCGGACCTGGTGGGTCGCCCCATCCTGGTCGCGGTAGGTCACCCCCACGACCCGCCCGGCCTCCTGGAGCGCCTCGAGCGCCTCGGCCCGCATGCGCAGCTGGAACCAGGGCAGCCGCCTGGCCTGGTCGACGACGAAGTCGAGGAAATCCCACTGGGGCATGAAGGCCAGGAACCGGTAGGGGCCGGGCAGCCGCCGGAAGTCGGCCAGGGTGAAGTCGCCGTAGTCGGTGGTGACGCGCAGCACCGCCGACTTCTGGTGGGGAAGGTCCAGCAGCTGCTCGGCCAGGCCGAGCTCGTCGAACAGCCGCAGGGTGGACGGGTGCAGGGTGTCGCCGCGGAAGTCACGCAGGAAGTCGGCATGCTGCTCCAGCACCAGGACCTCGACCCCGGCCCGGGCCAGCAGCAGCCCCAGCATGGCCCCGGCCGGGCCACAGCCGGCGATGCAGCAGGCGACCTCGGTCCGCAGGATCTGGTCCGTCGGCCCGTCCCCAGACGGCGGCTGCTCCATCCAGCCTCCTCTTCACGGCGGGTGCTGCGACCTGGGCATGCGGACACGCCGCTTCTTCCCATCCTAGTCGCGGCCTGCGAAGCGCCCGGCACTGCATTGCTGCACGACGGCTTCGGGTCGGTGGCGTGCAAGTAGATACGTGCTCCACTGGTAGCGCACGAGGCTGGATGCGCCGGGACACTGGAGTCTTGTCGGCGACTGCGACGGCGTTCCAGGCCGTGAACAGGGCCATGGCAAGCGGCACTGCCCATGGCGGCGGGAGCGGGGCGCTCGTTCAGCTCGGCCGGTAGCGGGTGTGGCTGAACTGGCCCTTGCCGAAGGCGAGGACCTTGGCCGGCTTCACCGCGAACACCAGCACGGGCCCGTCGGCGTCGGCGTCGGCTTGGGCGAAGCCGCCCTCGGTCACCCCGAACTGCCATTGGCCGTTCCACTTGGTGGCCCAGGCGGAGGCGAGCCGCTCCAGCGTGGCCCGGTCGGTCACCCGCCGGGCCTCGCCCTCGACCATCACGTCCAGCCCCTGGTCCCACCGGTTGCAGCCGGTGGTCATGACGACATGGGGATTGCCGGCCAGGTTCACGGCCTTCTGCTCCCCCGGGCCGGTGGTGAAGTGGGCAGCGTCGTCCAGCCACACCGACACCAGCGGCGTGACATGGGGCCGGCCATCGGCGCGGACCGTCGTGACCCACGACAGCTGCGCCGTCTCCAACACCTCCCGAGTGGTCGCCCACGGCGTCGCCTCGGCGCCGGGGTCGCTGAACCGCTCGTCCAGCTCGGGCACGGGTTCGTGCATCGTCATTCCTTTCACCGAAGGTCAGGTTGCGGCGTGCGGAGCGTAGACGTTGGCGACGACAATGAAGTAGTGGTGGAACGGGATCAGAGCGAGCGACACAAAGACATCGTGCTGGAAGCGTTCGACACACTCTTCAACAAGCGTGACTACGCCACCGCAGAGAAGTTCTGGTCCGAGGACTACGTCCAGCACAGTTCACGGATTCCGCCAGGGCGGGACGGCCTGTTCGAGGTGATCAAGTCCCGACCACCCGAGTTTGCCTACGAGCCGGAATTGATCATGGCGGAGAACGACCTGGTGATGCTGTGGGTCGCTTCAGCGGTCACGGAGCCGGCCTCCCCTGGATCGTCGTGAACATCATTCGTATCGAGGATGGGCTTCTGAAGGAGCACTGGGACGTCATCGAAGACGAGGTCACTTGCGCCAACTCCTTGAGCGGTCTACCGATGTTCGGTGACACCTTTCCGGAGGAACGCTGAGGTTGCAGCTGACCGTGGTTGATCAGCCAAACATGCCGCTACCGACCTAACGACCGGTCGCGGGGCCCCAAAATCGAAAGGACCAACCCGATGCCGATGATCGACGTCTTCGCCGCCGCCGGGACCTTCGCCGACCCCCACCAGCTCGCCGCCGACCTCGCGGCCGCGGTCATGACCATCGAGCAGGTGCCAGACATCCCCATGTTCCGGCAGCACACCGCGGCCTTCGTCCACGACCTACCGTCCGGCAGCCTGTCCAACGTCGACGGCGACTCCACCTACGTCCGGATCCAGGTCCTCACCAACGCCGACGCGCTCGATCGCGGCAAGCAGCTGGCGGTGGTCGAGCAGCTGACCCGGATCGCCGCCGACGCCGCCGGGGACCCGACCCTGGCCAGCCGGACCTGGGTGCTGTTGACCGAGGCACCAGACGGAGGGTGGGGCCTGGACGGCCACGCCAACACCAACCAGGAGCTGGTGGCCGCCGCCCGGGCGCAGCTGGCCAGCCTGCAGGCCGGCCAGCCCGCAGCCGACGAGCAGCGACGCGCACCGCCGACCGGCTCGGCCTTGGCCGCGACCCGGCAGCAGGCGTGGGCACGAGTCGCACTCCGGCTCACCACCGGCTGGTGGTGGCGTGCTTGCCAGGGACTGAAGGAGGGGACCGTCAGATGCGCGCCGAAGCGGGTTCGCCGATCAGTACCTACTTCCGGGTCTGCGACGGGGTGCGAGTGCGGT
>DATHIG010000308.1:0-4391 GCA_035490035.1 Actinomycetes bacterium | reverse complement strand
AGCGAGGAGATGCGCCCGGCCGCCTCGGCCATCTCGTCGAGCAGGCTCTCGGCCTCGCAGGTGCCGGCAAGGACGGCCACGGCATGCGGGAGCAGCTCGGCGGGGACACTGGCGGCGACCTGCTCGAGCCGGCCGGCGTCCACGCCGGCGGCGACCAGCGGCGCCGTGAGGTCCCAGCCGCCGGTGACGCCATGCTCCTCCAGCCAGCCGCCCAGCTCGTCCTCACGGTCGGACGCCTGCAACGGGGACAGGGGCGGCAGCTCGGCACGACCACCGATGGCCTGGCGAACGAGGTCGACCAGGGTGGCGAGCTGGCCGGCGGCAAGCTCGCCGTTGGTGAGCGCGGCCAGCTCGTCCCACAGGCCCGCAACCCGGCCGTGGAGGGTGGCGGCGGCGCGCGCGGCGGCGGTCGCCGGGTTGTTCAGCTCGTGGGTGAGGCCGGCGGTGACGGTGCCAAGGGCGACCAGCCGCTCGCGTGTGCTCACCGTCTGCTGCGTGCCCATCCCCTGGACGGCCAAGCCCTGCAGCAGGTGGATCGCCAGCGGGAACCACTCCCGCACCGCCCAGCCGAAATCGGCGGCGGGCAGCTCCCAGAAGCGGCAGCCGGTCACGGCGCGGAGGCTGCCGACGTACAGGCGCGCGATCGGCAGGTCCAGGTATGCCATGAAGGCGCCGGCGTAGGTGCCGCGGTGGTCGGTTCGGTTCATCTCGATCTCGACCCCGCCCGCCCGCACCGACATCGACAGCGTGCCGTCCAGCAGCACGAACAAGCGGGTCGCGGGCTCGCCGACGGTGTAGACGGTCGCGCCGGCCGGGTAGCTCCTGACCTCGCCGCGCTCGGCGAGCCAGGCGAGCCGGTCGTCGCTCAGCCGCTCGAACAGGAACAGCTCCCGGAGCGCGTCGGTGCCGAGGCGGCCGGTCACTGGGCCTCCAGGTAGCGGTGGACGAGCTGGATCGCCATCGCCCCCTCGCCGACCGCGGAGGCGACCCGCTTCACCGAGTTGGCGCGGACGTCGCCGGCCGCGAACACCCCCGGCACGCTGCCCTCCAGGTAGTAGGGGTCCCGGTCCAGGGGCCAGCCGCTTGGCCGCTTCCCGCCGACCAGCAGGTCCGGGCCGGTGAGCAGGAAGCCGTTGGGATCACGCGCGATCACGCCGTCCAGCCATTGAGTGCACGGTGACGCGCCGATGAACACGAACAGGAAGCTCGCCGGCACCTCCTCCACCGTGCCGGCGCGGGTGTCGCAGAGGCCGAGCCGTTCCAGGTGCTCGTGGCCCGCCGCCCCGACCACCTGGGTACGGGGTCGCACCTCGATGTTGGGCGCGTCGTGGATCTGGCGGATGAGGTAGTACGACATGGACTCCTCCAGGCCGTCCGCGCGCACCAGCAGCGTGACCCGCCGCGCATGCCTGGAAAGGAACATCGCCGCCTGGCCGGCCGCGTTGGCCCCCCCGACCACGTAGACGTCCTCGCCGGCGCAGGCCGCCGCATCGGTGGCGGCCGACCCGTAGAACACCCCCAGGCCGGTGAGCCGGTCGGCGCCGGGGACATCGAGCGTGCGGTAGTCCACTCCGGTGGCGAGCACCACCGTGTGGGCGGCGACCTGGCCGCCGTCGGCAAAGCGGACCATCCGGGACGACCCGCGCACCTCGAGGCCGGCGACGCCGCGGGCGGTGAGGAGCTCCGCCTCGAACTTCAGGGCCTGGCGACGCGCCCGGTCGGTGAGCTGCGCGCCGCTGACACCGTCGGGGAAGCCGAGGTAGTTCTCGATCCGCGAGCTCTGGCCCGCCTGCCCGCCGGTGGCCTGCCGCTCGAGCAGGACCGTGCGCAGCCCCTCCGACGCGGCGTACACGGCCGCGCCGAGCCCGGCGGGCCCGCCGCCGACGATCACCGTGTCGTAGAAGTCGGTGTCGGGCGTGGTCGACAGGCCGACCCGGGCGGCCAGCACCTCGACGCTCGGGTCGACCAGGGAGTCGCCGGCGGGTGTCACCACCAGCGGGATGCTGGTGGCGTCGAGCCCGGCGGCCTCGAGCAGCGCCTGGCCCTCTGGCTGCTCGACGCTGAGCCAGCGGTACGGCACCGAGTTCCGCGCCAGGAACTCCCGCAGCTCGAACGAGCGCGCCGACCAGCGGTGCCCGACCAGCTGGGTCTCGGTGACCGGCTTGTCCCCGGCGACGCGCCACAGCTCGATCAGCTCGTCGACGACCGGGTAGAGCTTCTCCTCAGGCGGGTCCCACGGCTTCAGCAGGTAGTGGTCGAGGTCCACCACGTTGATCGCCTGGATCGCGGCGTCGGTGTCTGCGTAGGCGGTCAGCAGGGCCCGCCGCGCATGCGGGAACAGGTCCATGGCCTGCTCGAGGAACTCCAGGCCGCTCATCACCGGCATGCGGTAGTCGGCCAGCAGCAGCGCCACCACGTCGCCGCGAAGCTTGATCTCCCGCAACGCCTCCAGGGCCTGGGGCCCGGACTCGGCCCGCACGATCCGGTAGTCCCGCCCATAGCGCTTTCGGAGATCTCGCGCGACCGCGCGCGACACCCCCGGGTCGTCGTCGACCGTGAGCAGGACCGGCTTGCTCGCCTCCATAACGCCCCCGATGGTAGGGGATCACCGGGCAGCGGCGGCAACGCAGGACCGTCACAGCGTGCCGGTATCATCACGCCCTATGACACTCCTGGGGCACGACCGCTACTGCGACGAAGTCGTCACACAGACCAATCTGCTCAGAGACCTCCTGAAGGGCTCCGACCTGTCGGTGACCGTGCCGACCACCCCCGACTGGACGCTCGCCCAGCTGGTCCGCCACGTCGGCGGCAACCTCCGCTCGGCGGAGACGGCCGTACGGACCGGGACGGCGGTCGTCGAACCGGACAAGCAGGTTCCCGAGGCGGCCGGCCCGGCCGCCGACGACCCGGCGGGACTGGACGCCTGGCTGGCCGAGGGGGCCGCCAGGTTCGCCGACACGCTGCGCGGGGCAGGTCCCGCCGCCGAGGCGCAGGTCTGGACGGTCCAGCGACCCACCGGCTTCTGGGCCCGCCGGGCGGCCCACGACCTGGTGATCCACCGGGCCGACGCGGCCGGCGCGGTGGGCGCCGACTTCACCGTCGCTCCGGACATGGCCGCCGACGCCATCGACGAGCTGCTGGAGCTGTTCGGCTTCCTGCAGGTTGCCGCCTCCTCGCCAGGCCTGGCGGAGCTCCGCGGGCCCGGCAGGACCATTCACCTCCACGCCACCGACACCAATGCCGGGCTGACCGCCGAGTGGCTGGTCGAGCTGGGAACCGACGGCTTCACCTGGCGCCATGCCCACGCACCGGCGACCGTCGCCGTGCGCGGCCCACTCACCGACGTGCTGCTGGTCCTCTACCGCCGGCTGCCCGCGGACAGCGAACGGGTCGAGGTGCTCGGCGAGACCGCCCTGCTGGACTTCTGGCTGGAGCGCGCCTCCCTCAGCTGACCCGCGTCGCCGAACCGCTGGCCGGCCGTCAGGTCGGCACGCCGATCAGGGTCTCGTCGGTGACCTGCTGGACGACCGCTCGCATGTCGCCGCCGCTTGCCTGGTGGGCGGCGAGCTGGCGGTCGGCGCTGGTGCCCTCGCGCAGGATGGTGTGCACGTACTCGACGTCCTTGCGCGAGCCGAGCTCGTCGACCACGTCGTCGACGAACTCGACCAGCTCGAGGGCGAGGTCGCGCATGGGGACCTCCCGCTGCTTGCCGAAGTCGATCAGCTTGCCGTCCAGGCCGTGACGGAAGGCGCGGAACTTGTTCTCGTGGATGAGCTGGGGCGGGTACCTGCGGAAGCCCAGGTTTTGCGACCGCAGCTTGAGCAGCTTGGCGCAGATGGCCTGGACCAGCGCGGCCAGGCAGATCACCTCGTCGACCTTGGTGACCGCGTCGCAGATGCGGAACTCGATCGTCGGGTACTGCCAATGCGGCCGCAGGTCCCACCAGATGCTCTTGCCGGTGTCGATCGTGTTGGTCTTGACCAGCAGCTCGACGTAGTTGTCGAAGTCGGCGTGGGAGCTGAACTCGGGCGGGATGCCGCTGCGCGGGAACCGCGACCAGATCACGCTGCGGTAGGACTTCAGGCCCGTTTTCCGATTCAGCCAGAACGGGCTCGAGGTGGACAGGGCGAGCAGGTGGGGCAGGAAGTAGCGGGCCTCGTTCATGACCTCGATGCGCGCCTCCGGGTCGGGGATGCCAACGTGCACGTGCATGCCGAAGATCAGCAGCTCCCGGACCAGGTCCTGCATCTCGTGCTCGAACAGCTTGTAGCGCTCCATCTCGGTGACCCGCTGGTCCTGCCAGTGGGAGAACGCGTGGGTGCCCGCCGAGGCGATCCGCAGCCCCTCCGGGCTGAGCAAGCCGCTCAGGCCCCCGCGCAGGCGGAGCA
>DATHIG010000307.1:0-3499 GCA_035490035.1 Actinomycetes bacterium | reverse complement strand
TACCCTATCGCGCCGGCGGGTAGCATCCGCCCCACGCCCGATGGGACGTCACCAGAGCCGGGAGCCAGCGCGTGGGACCGACCGACCTCCTCTACCGCCTGTACGAACGCCGTCTGGCCGCCGACCTGCGCCGGCGGGGCGGCCTGCCCCGCCACGTCGGGCTGATCCTGGACGGCAACCGGCGCTGGGCACGCGAGCTCGGCATGGAGACCGGCGAGGGCCACCGCCGCGGCGCCGCCCAGATCGACCACCTGCTGGCCTGGTCGGCCGAGGTCGGGATCCCGGTGGTGACCCTGTGGCTGCTGTCCACCGAGAACCTGCTCCAGCGCCACCCGGCCGAGCTGGCCGAGCTGCTCCAGATCATCGAGGCCAAGGTCGTGCAGCTGGCCAGGGACGGCGCCCCCGACGGCTACCGGATCGTGCCCGTCGGGCAGCTGGAGGCGCTGCCCGAGCGGACCCGGACCACCCTGCTGGCCGCCGAGGCTGCCTCCCGCGGCCACAGCGGCGGCACCCTGCACGTGGCCGTCGGCTACGGCGGCCGTGAGGAGATCGCCGCCGCGGTCGGCCGGCTGCTGGCCGAGTACGGCGACAAGGGCCTGGAGCTGGGCGAGGCCGCCGGTCTGGTGACGCCCGAGGAGATCGCCCGCCACCTCTACACCGCCGGGGTGCCCGACCCCGACCTGATCATCCGAACCTCGGGGGAGGTCCGGCTGTCCGGGTTCCTGCTGTGGCAGTCGGCCCACGCCGAATACTACTTTGCCGACACATACTGGCCCGACTTCCGTAAGGTGGACTTCCTGCGCGCCCTACGGTCGTATGCCCAGCGACGGCGGCGCTTCGGGAGGTGACGGGTGGCACGAAAGGACCGGGAGCGGGCCCGTAAGCGGCGCGCGATCCAGCGGGCCCGCCGGGAGTCCGGCGTCACGCCCGCGCCCAAGGTGGAACGGGAGCCGACCAGGACCAGGACGGCGGCCAGGCGCCCGGCCGGCCGGGCCCAGTCGCCGCTGCTGAAGAAGGCGCAGGTCGGCGACGTGGACCGCAAGGGCCGGGTGTTTGAGCGGCCGATGCTGCTGCATCCACGGATCGCCCTGTACATCTACTTCGTCGTCCTGGGCATCGGGCTGGTCAGCCTGCTGCGGCGCGACCCAACCCTGCAGGCGGTCGGCTACGGCGCCTTCGCCCTCGGCATGCTGGTGATCGCCGACTCCAAGACGACCTGGATGCGGGCCTTGCCGTTCATCGTGCTGGCGGCGGCCCTGGGCGCCGGCGCCGTCGCCCTGGCCCTCGGCGTTGGCTGACCCGGAGGCGGGCCCGGGGGCCCGGGGGGCTCCCGGGTCGTTTCCCCGGCGGCATGCGCGGACCCGGGGGTTCACCCTCGGGCGGCCGCGGGGGTTCCAGGTGGGCGCTGACGGCGCCCGGGTGGCGTTCCTGCGTTCGGCGGCCGGGGACGACCCGGTCAACCGGCTGTGGGTGCTGGACCTGGCCACCGGGGTCGAGCGCCTGGTCGCCGACCCGGCCGCCCTGCTGGGGGGCGGCGCCGACGACCTGCCGGCCGCGGAGCGGGCCAGGCGGGAGCGGGCCAGGGAGCGGGCCGGCGGCATCGTCGCCTTCGCCGCCGACCTCGACCTGAGCCTGGCCAGCTTCGCGCTGGCCGGCCGCCTGTTCGTCGCCGACCTGGTGGGCGGCCGCGGCCCGTTGGAGCTGCCAGCAGGCGGCGGGGTGCTGGACCCGCGGCTCGACCCGACCGGCCGCCGGGTGGCCTGGGTGGCCGGCCGCGCCCTCCACCTCTGCGGCCTCGACACCACCGCGCCACCGGCAGGGCCGCGGGCGCCCGCGGGCTGGGCACGGCGGGTGGTCGGCGAGGACGACCCGGAGGTGAGCTGGGGGCTGGCCGAGTTCCTGGCCGCCGAGGAGATGGGGCGGGGCCGCGGGTTCTGGTGGGCGCCGGACGGGGAGCGGCTGGCCGTCGCCAGGGTGGACCTGCGTCCGGTGCGGCGGTTCCACCTGACCGACCCGGCCAACCCGGCGATCGAGCCCGCCCGGCTCCCCTACCCGGTCGCCGGCAGCGACAACGCCGAGGTGCGCCTGGCCGTGGTCGACCTGGACGGCTCCCGGGTCGAGGTCGACTGGGACCGGGCCGCCTACCCCTACCTGGTGTCGGTCGTCTGGGATCCCGGCGGTCCGCTGACCTTGCTGGTGCAGGCCCGCGACCAGACGGCCACCCGGGTGCTGGCCGCCGACCCGGACACCGGAGCGACCAGGGAGCTGGCCGCCCAGCACGACCCGGTCTGGGTGGAGATCGTCCCGGGGGTGCCGGCCTGGCTGGACGGCCGCCTGGTCATGACCGCCGACGACCCGGCCTGCGACACCCGCCGCCTGACCGTCGCCGGCGAGCCTGCCACCCCGCCCGGGCTGCAGGTGGCCCAGGTGGTCGCCGTGGCCGACGGGGCCGTGCTGGTGGCCGGGTCGGAGGAGCCGACCGAGGTCCACCTGTGGCGGGTGGTCCCGGGCGCGTCCCCTGAGCGGCTGACCCGCCGGCCCGGATTGCACGCCGCCACCGCCGCCGCCCAGGTGGTGGTGGCGACCCGCGCCGACCTGGACCACGACGACACCACCACGACCGTCACCGTCGTCGGCCGGCCGCCGCGCACCATCGGTTCGCTGGCCCAGGTCTCAGGGCTGCGCCCGCGGCCCCGGCTGCTGCGGGCCGGCCCGCGGGAGCTGCGCACCGCCCTCCTGCTGCCCGAGGAGCCGGCCGCCGGGCCGCTGCCGGTGCTGCTCGACCCCTACGGCGGACCGCATCACCGGCAGGTGCTGGCGGCGAGGGATCGGTTCCTGGTCTCCCAGTGGTTCGCCGACCAGGGGTTCGCGGTGCTGGTCACCGACGGGCGCGGCACCCCGGGCCGAGGACCGGCGTGGGAGCGGGCGATCTGGCGCGACCTTGCCGGGCCGGTCCTCGACGACCAGGTGGAGGCGCTGCTGGCGGTGGCCGACGACCACCCGGAGCTCGACCTTGGCCGGGTCGCCATCCGCGGCTGGTCGTTCGGCGGGTGGCTCGCCGCGCTGGCGGTGCTGCGACGGCCGGACGTGTACCGGTGCGCGATCGCGGGAGCTCCGGTCACCGACTGGACCCTCTACGACACCGCATACACCGAGCGCTATCTCGGCCTGCCCGCCGACGGCGGGGACGTGTACGGGCACAACGGATTGCTCGAGGCTGCCGCCGAGCCGCCGATACGACCCGAGGAGGCGCGGCCGATGCTGATCGTGCACGGGCTCGCCGATGACAACGTGGTGGCCGCTCATACACTCCGCCTGTCCGCGGCGCTGCTCTCGGCCGGCCGCCCGCACGCGGTGATCCCACTGAGCGGCGCCACCCATATGGCGGCCGGCGGGGTGGCCCAGCGGCTGCTCCGCCTGGAGCTGGACTTCCTGCGCCGCAACCTCTAGATCCCACGCTCCGCGACATGGAAGGGCACCTTTCATTCGCTTCAGGGCC
>DATHIG010000306.1:0-3065 GCA_035490035.1 Actinomycetes bacterium | reverse complement strand
CAGCGCGGCGGAGGTCACGGAGTTCGTGCTCGCCGAGTGTGCGCCGCGTGTCGCCCGCCAGCTTGATGGGACCACCTTGAGCTGAGTTGCGCCGGTGGGATGGGACCACTTGAGCGCCAGTGATGGGACCACCTGCCGGGGTCCACCAGCGCCGGTGCCGTTGAGGGTGCACTGGCTGTCGTTGCTGTCAACGGGATCAGGAGGACGGCATGGCGTTCCGGGAGGTGCGTGTGTACGAGGTGCGAGAGGTGTTGCGGCTGTGGCTGGCGGGGGAGGGGTTGCGGTCGGTGGAGCGGCTGTCGCAGGTGGACCGCAAGACGGTCCGCCGGTACGTCGAGGCGGCGGTGGCGTTGGGGCTCGACCGCGACGCCGACGGCGCCGGGCAGCTGTCTGACGTGTTCGTCGGGATGGTCGTCGGGGCGGTGCGCCCTCACCGATGCGATGGCCACGGTGAGGGGTGGCGGCTGCTGATCGTCGACCACGACGTGGTGGCCGGCTGGGTCAAGGAGGATCTGACGGCGGTGAAGATCCACGAGCTGCTGGAACGCAAGGGCGTCGCGGTGCCGTTGCGCACGGTGCAGCGCTATGTGCGGGAGGTGTGCGGGCGTAGCCGGGGCCGTGGCCCGACGGTTCGTGTCGCCGATGGCGAACCGGGCGACGAGCTGCAGATCGACTTCGGTCGCATGGGGCTGATGTTCGATCCGGCCAGCGGTCGACGCCGCGTGGTGCACGCGTTGATCTTCACGGCCTGCTTCTCGCGGCACTGCTTCGTGTGGTTGAGCTTCCGCCAGACCACCGAGGCGGTGATCGACGGCTGCGAGGCGGCGTGGGCGTTCTTCGGTGGATGCTTTGCCACGGTGATCCCCGACAACATGGCGGCGATCGTCGACGACGCCGACGCGCTCGAGCCCCGGTTGAACCAGGCGTTCGTTGAGTACGCCCAAGCGAGGGGCTTCCGGATCGACCCGGCCCGGGTGCGCCGCCCGCAGGACAAGCCACGAGTGGAGCGGACGGTGCCGTTCGTGCGGAACTCGTTCTTCGCCGGCGAGACCTTCGTCGATCTCGCCGACGCCCAACGACGGGCCGAGCAGTGGTGCCGGGAACGGGCCGGGATGCGCATCCACGGCACCACCCAGGCCCACCCGATCGAGGTGTTCACCGCCGAGGAGCAGCCCTGTCTGTTGGCGGCACCGGCCGGGCCCTACGACCTGCCGATCTACGCCACGGCGAAGGTCCATCGCGATCACCACATCGAAGTCGCCAAGGCCCTCTACTCGGTGCCGGGCAACCTGATCGGCACCCGCGTCGACGTGCGTGCCGACCGGGCACTGGTGCGCATCTTCCAGCGCGGCCAACTGGTCAAGGTGCATCCCCGCCAGGCTCCCGGCCGACGTTCCACTGACCCGGCCGATCTGCCCGCCCACACCACCGTCTACGCGATGCGTGACCTCGATCGGTTGCGCCGGATGGCCGCCGTCCACGGCGAGGCGATCGGCGTCTACGCCAACGCGCTGTTGGACATGCCGCTGCCGTGGACGAGGATGCGGCAGGTCTACTCGCTGCTCGGCCTGGTCAAGAAGTGGGGCGCCGCCCGGGTCAACACCGCCTGCGCCAACGCCCTCGACCACGAGGTCGTCAACGTCGGGCTGATCGGACGGATGCTCGAGCGCGGCAGAGAAGCAACCCTCATCCAGCCGGCGCTGCCGGGCACCGTGATCCCCGGACGGTTCGCTCGCCATCCCGATCACTTCGCTGTTGCCGCCTCGAATCGCCCGCACCCACATGCCGGACCCTCCTCGCCGCGGCCGTCTGAGGCGATCCCGCAGCCCGGCTTCGCGGCCGAGTCGGCGGGAGCGGCCCGATGAACGTCCCCACCGTCACCCCGGAGCTGAAGGCGTTGCTGCGCCGAGTCAAGCTCGGCCGCTGCCTCGACACGTTGCCCGAACGTCTCGCCCTCGCCCGCACCGGCGAGATGGGTCACGCCGAGTTCCTCGAGCTCGTCTTGGCGGACGAAGTGACCCGCCGCGAAACGACCTCCGCCGACCGCCGATCGAAGGCGGCCGGCCTCGACCCGGAGATGACACTGGACCGCTGGGACGACACCGCCAAGGTCACCTACGACCACACCGTGTGGAACGAGCTGTGCTCACTCCGCTTCGTCGAGTCCGGCCACAACGCCGTGATCATGGGACCCGTCGGAGTCGGCAAGACCTTCCTCGCCACCGCCCTCGGTCACGCCGCCATCCGCCGGCGCTTCACCGTTCACTTCGAACGATGCGACCGACTCCTCAAACGGCTGCGCGCCAGCCGGCTCGACAACAGCCACGACACCGAGATGCGCAAGCTGTTGCGGGTCGACCTGCTCATCGTCGATGACTTCGCGTTGCAGACGCTTGACCCGCTCGACACCGCCGACGTGTATGAGCTGATCGTCGAACGGCACCGCGCCGCGGCGACGGTGGCGACCTCCAACCGGGAGCCGATCGAGTGGCTCGGGCTGATGGCCGACCCGCTGCTCGCCCAGTCCGCCATCGACCGGCTGCAGTCCGCCGCCCACGAGCTCGTCCTCGACGGCGAGTCCTACCGCAAACGTCAGAAGCCCGGCGTCACCGAGCCCGAAGATGACGGCCTTGACCGCACGACGGCCGCGCGGCGATCATCGCGACGCCGACGCTGACACCCCGGGATGTGGTCCCATCACACTGGCGCACGGGTGGTCCCATCAGGCTGGCGGGCGACATCCCGTTCCTCGACATGATCTACCAGCACAAACGCGTCCTGATCATTCGAACCCACCTGGACAGACCTGGGGTTGAGGGCCTCTGAACAGGACCATTGCGCTCGCGTGCTGCCTGGACTGTGTTGACTTGAAGTGCGGTACTCCCGGGTTGCTCCCGGCTCCGAGGCATTCGGACGGCAGCACGCCGGGCGTGGCGGGCGCCAGGTGCTCGGTCTGACCCAGATGCCATGCACGAGGACGTAGCGGGTCGCCGGTGCGGACGGCCCCGCCGTTGACAACTGTTGATAGCACTGGCAGCATGGAGCGGTGAGCCGGAACACGATGA